>JBGOXY010000090.1:0-8889 GCA_041479415.1 Anaerolineae bacterium | reverse complement strand
TTCCCTTGCCCGGTCGTGCGGGGTGCGTAACGAATGGGGACTTCGAAGATGGGGATGCCGCGACGCAGGAACTTGGCCGTGATCTCGGGCTCTATTTCAAACCCGTTGCTCTCCAGCGTCACGCCCTTCAGCGCCTCTCGCCGGAAGGCCTTATAAGCCGTTTCCATGTCGGTGAGATGCGAACCAAACAGCAGGTTGGTGAGAAGGCTCAGAAATCCATTGGCGAGCCGAGTTGTCATTGGGATGTGGGAGACGCGTCGCAGGAATCGGGAGCCATACACAACGCTGTACTTCCCACCGGCGATTGGCCCGACGACCAGGGGAAGATCCGCCGGATCAAGCTCGAGGTCGGCATCTTGAACCACCAGGATATCGCCGGTCGCGCGAGTCAATCCCATTCGAATCGCCGCGCCCTTTCCGGCATTGCTGGGCGCCGTTACTATGCAAACCAACTCGGGATGACGATGGGCATGGGCCTCGGCGATGGCATGCGTGTGATCCGTCGAACCGTCGTCGGCGACGACGATTTCCTTCTCAAGCACTCCAAGATCGGCTGCGATGACGCGATCGATTACCTCCCCGATCGTTCCTTCTTCGTTGAACACAGGGATGATGATGGAGGCCTTCACGGAGTGGACCTGGCTAGCCAAAGGGAAAACGAGTGCTCAGACGGCACTGAGCGGAGGTGGCCGACGCGCCACGTATGATGGAGCGTGAATGCGCCCACCCATGCGGGCATCTCGAAGTGCCGAGTCTCTTGTGGCGCGCATGTGGCTGGGGCCGCTGCACGCCCACCGCCCATCACGACAGGAGACCCGCAGGCAGGCTACGCTCAGCATTGACCGCGAGGCGGGCTATTCTTCGCTTTCCTCGCCGGTCAGTTCCTTCTGGCGCGCGGCGATGACCGTCTGCGCCACGTGCGACGGCACGTGCTCGTAGTGTGAGAACTCCATTGAGAAGAAGCCGTGCCCGCCGGTGATCGAGCGCAGATCGGTCGCGTAGCGCTGGATCTCGGCCAACGGCACGGCGGCGGTGATGATACTCTTGCCGCGCTCGCTCTCCACGCCCTGCACCCGTGCGCGGCGTGTATTCAGGTCGCCCATCACGTCGCCCATGTTGGCCTCGGGCACCACCACGCGCACGTTCATGATCGGCTCGAGCAGCACCGGTCCGGCGCCCTGCACCGCCAACTTGAAGGCCTCGCGCCCGGCCACCTCAAAGGCAATCGGCTTGGAATCGACCGGGTGCTCCTTGCCGTCGGTGATGGCGACCTTCACCGCCCCTACCGGGAAGCCGGCAATGACCCCACGCTGCATCACGCTGCGCACGCCCTTCTCGATGGCAGGCATGTACGAGTTCGAGACTGCGCCGCCGAAGACCTCGTTTACGAATTCGAAATCACCCTCGGCCAGCGGCTCGATGCGCAAGTGCACCTCGCCGAATTGCCCGGCACCGCCGGTTTGCTTCTTGTGACGGTACTGCGCCGAATTCGATTTCGTAATGGTTTCGCGGTACGGCACGCGCGGCACCTCCACCGACAAGCCCACCTGGAACTTGGCCTCGGCGCGGCGGATGGCCACGTCGATGTGCTGATCGCCCATCCCCTGCAGGATGGTCTGCGTGGTCGACAGCTCGTTGTGCCACGAGAGAGTCATATCCTCGTCGCACAGGCGGGTCAGCGTCGGCGAGATCTTGGCTGCGTCGGCTTGAGTTTTCGGGCTGACGGCCACCGAATACAACGCCTGCGGGAAGCTGGGTAGAGGGAAGTTGAGAGAATGCGCCTTATCGCACAGCGTGTCGCCGGTGGCGGTCGCGGATAGCTTGGCCACCGAGGCGATATCGCCGGCATGCACCGCCGCGATGGCGATCTGTTCCTTGCCGCGCGGGATGTGCAACGTGCCGACGCGCTCCTCGACGTTCTTCTTCGAATTCCACACGCGGCTGTCGGAGCGGATCACGCCCGAATAGACACGGAAGTAGCTCATGCGCCCCACGAAGGGGTCGGCCGTCGTCTTCCATACAAACGCGGCCAGCGGGCCGCTATCGGCGGCGGGCAGAAGCTCCTCACCCGATTTGCCTTGCGCCGCGCGAGGCGCACCTTCGGCGGGCGATGGAAAGAGCTGCAGCACGGCACGCAGGATCGGCTCGAGCCCGTTGCCGGCGGTCGAGGCCGCGACGAAGACCGGGATATGCGTGCCAGCCAGCACCACCTTGCGGAAGCCGCGCGCGACTTCTTCGCCCGACAGCTCCTGGCCGCCCAGATACTTCTCGAGCAGAGCATCCTCGCCCTCGGCCGCTGCTTCCACCAGCGCTACCCGCGCCTCCTCCGCCGCCGTCTTGAGTTCAGCGGGAATCTCGGCTGTCTCCTTCCCGGCGCCGGGGCGGGCCTTCATCGCCAAGAGGTCGATCACGCCCTTGAAGCTTTGCCTCTCGCCCCACGGCAGTTGCACCGGCACGAGCTTGGCCGTGGTCAGCCCCTGCGCCGAAGCCAAGGCCTGCTGGAAGTTGGCGTTGTCGCGATCCATCTTCGCGATCAGAACGAAGCGCGGTAGCTTGTACTCGTCACAGTATTGCCAGGTCAGTTCGGTGCCCACTTCCACACCGGCCACAGAGTCGACCACCACGATGGCGGCGTCCGCCACGTGCAACGCCGATTTGACCTCGCCCACAAAATCCGGAAACCCCGGCGTGTCGAGGAAATTGATCTTGTTCTCTTGAAACTCGATGGGGATGACCGAGGTGTAGAGGGAGATGCGACGGCGGATTTCTTCTTCGTCGAAGTCGGACACCGTGTTTCCGTCTTCGATGCGTCCCATGCGGGTGGTGAGCCCGGCCACGTGCAACAGCGCCTCCACCAGGGAGGTCTTACCGGAACCGCCATGGCCGACCAATGCCACGTTGCGGATCCTATCGGCAGCATATTCCTTCATGAAGTGATCTTGCCTCCGGCCTAGGGGGGTGTCGAGCGACTGCGCGCCTTGCGGCGCGCAGGAAAGGGCCGAGCTGAATTGTAAGAGATGCTCCGCCGGTTGTCAAAAGCGCGTGGAGCAGGTCAGCGCCGACGTGGCCCGTGGATCTGCGCAGCCGTCATCGCCGCGCCCCCGCCGCGCGCAGTCGCCTGGCCGCGGCGGTCCCGGCCAATGCGGCGAGGAGAAAGAGAAGAGGTTCAAACGGGACGCGGAAGCGTGCGTTCCCGGCCACGCCCGGAGCCACAACGAGTGACAGGACCACCGGCACGATCACCAAAACGGCAAACCAGTTCTTTGCGCGGAAGCACAAGACGAACCCGATCCCGCTGAGCACGAAGAGCGTTGTGTAGAACAGAGTGAGAAAGACCGTCAGAACCAGCAGTGGGCCGTGCGTGGTCTGGCCCCAGACAGGGGAAAGATCCTCGCCGGACGCGGGTCGGGTCGGCAGGCTTCCAGGCCAGAGAAACAAGGCGACGTAGCTGACGCCGGGCCGAAGGGTATTTAGACTGTCGACAACCACCGAGGTGAGGGCCTGCAACGGATGGGTACGAAGGATTTCCACACCCACCATTTGCTCATCGTGCGCAGACTGCGCCGCGTTGAGAGGCGCCCCGTGTTGGTCGACGTATTCACGGTAGATGGCGTTCGCACGTTCCTGGCCGGCAGCCAAGGACGATCCCTCGGCGCGCGCGAGCGTCGAGGCGGCGACATAATTGAGCAAATTGTGCGAGCCCACGCTGGTCAAAACGGGCATGCCAAACAGGCTTTGATTCCGCAGAAGCCATGGGGCGACAACCAGGCCGGCTACGCCAAAGAGCAGTGCCATCCGCGCAACAGCCCGGGCAGGCCTCGACCGGCACAGCTCCACCAACGGCAATCCCCACATCGCGACGAGGCCGATTGGGCGGGTCAACACCCCCAGGCCAGCCAGGAGTCCTGCCGCAGTCAATTTCAAGAGGGCGGGCCGCGAAGTAAACAACACCAAGGTGCCCAGGAGCACGGCGGTAAACAGAGTCTCGGGAGTCAGGACACCGACGAACATATAAGGTACGGCTGCGAAGGCGTAGGCCCACCCGGCGGCCAGGCCCACCGCTCGCGAGGCGAAGAGCTGCCAGCCCAGTCTGACGAGCAACCATGCAGACAGCCCGCGGAGAACGGCTTGAACGATCACAACCGCGATTTCGCTGCGTGCGGTGAGAGCGAAGATTATCGCAACAAACGCAGGATACCCCGGCGTGAGGAGTATATCGGGTTCAAATGGAGGGGCGACGCTGCGCGAAAAGACATGATGATCGAGTAGATTCACGGCCAGACTCAGGTACTTCGCCGCGTCTCCCAGATAGTAGAAGCGACCCGTGTCGAAGGCGATGAGTGCAACGAGTGGCAACTGCACCAAGGCGGTCAGGAGGCCAGCTCCGGCTTCCCACCACCGCTGGGTCTTCGTGATCGGAAAAGCATCTTCTCGCGGCTGTGCGGCCATCAATGGCGCGTCTTTCCCTGGTGGATGTCCTTCACCTCGAGGAGTCCGATCGTCCTCTCTGGCCTGGGCCTATATACCCGCGTGCCGGGCAGCCGAGGCGGCAAAGTCCCGGGTCGGGTGCCACACCCGGGCGAACTTCGGGCGATGCGACGTTGCCCGCCGTTGGTTCGGGAGTCCTCTCGGCTTCGTCCGAGCGTTTGAGGAATCATCCGTCACAGGCGGAGGGTCGTGATCAGCATGGTGAGAATCACCAGCAACCCGATCACGGCTACGACGATGTTTTGCATGCGCCGGCGGCGTGCCTCGCGCGTCTCCTTGCCTCTGGTCATACGCCTCTCCGTTGCCTGGGCTCAGGTTCCGCGTCACCGCCTTCGTGCGCGGACGCCACATGTTTGGATTATAGACGTTCCTTGATGGTCACGGCCAGCTTCTCGGTGATGCCTGGCACCCCGGCCAATTCGGCCAGCGAGGCGGCGCGAATCCCGCCTAGGTCCCCGAAGGCTGCCAGCAGCGCCTTGCGCTTGGCCGGGCCAACTCCGGGGATGGCATCCAGTTGTGAAGCCAGCCCGATCCGCGTGCGCACCTCGCGATGATGGCTGACCGCGAAGCGATGCGCCTCATCGCGAATGCGCTGCACCAGGTACAGCCCCTGGGAATTGCGCGGCAGGAGGAGCGACTCGGGCTGCCCTGGGCGGAAGATTTCCTCGTGCTGCTTGGCGAGGGCTGCCAGTGCCACCCGCTGACCCAGGCCGTGCTCTTCGAGCACTGCGGCCGCTTCGGCCAACTGGCCTTTGCCGCCGTCCACGAGCAGGAGGTCCGGCAGCATCGAGAACGATGCATCGGGCTTGCTCCCAACCGGCAGCGCCTCGCCGGTCATATCCCGCCAGCGTGCGAAGCGTCGCGCGAGCACCTCGCGCATGCTGGCAAAATCGTCCTGGCCCTCCACGCTGCGGATGAGGAACCGCCGGTAATGCGCCTTGCGCGGTGCGCCCTGCTCGAACACCACCATGCTGGCGGTGATGGCCGTCCCCTGCAGGTTGGAGATGTCGTAGCACTCGATGCGCGCGGGCGGCACGGCCAGGCCGAGCGCTTTCTGTAGTTCGGCGAGCGCCTCCACCTGGCGGCTGCGGTCCGCCGCCCACTGTGCGCGCAGGGCGGTCAGGGTCTCGCTGGCGTTCTCGGCCGCCATGTCCAGGAGTTCACGCCCGACTCCGGAATGAGGCACCACCAGTTCGGTCTTTTCCCCGCCGCGCCGGCTGCGCAGCCACTCCTCGATGATGCGCGCCTCGTCCACCTCGGTTGGCAGCAACACCTGCGGCGGGATGTGCGCGCTCTCGTCGTAGAACTGGGTCAGGAACTGGCGCATAACCTCCGCTTCGTCGGTTTGCTGCGTCCCTTCCAGCACGAAGTACTCGCGGCCGATCAGCCGCCCATTACGGATGAGGAACACCTGCACACACGCGTCGCCGTTCGCGCGCGCCAGCGCGATCACATCCGAGTCCATTCGCTCGTTGGAGATGATCTTCTGCTTTTCGACGACGAGGTCGATCGCCTGCAGTTGGTCGCGCAGCGCGCCCGCCTTCTCATAGCGCTCGGCCGCCGAAGCGCTGGCCATGTCCTGCTTGAGGCGTGTGACCACCGCTTCGGTCTCGCCCTGCAAGAAGCGGCACAAGTCGTCGATCGTCGCGCGATAGTCCGCCTGGGCAACCGCGCCGATGCACGGCGCGTTGCACAGGTGCAAGTCGTACCACAAACACGCGCGCCGGTCCTGGCCGGTGATCACGCGGTCGCAGGTGAGGTAAGGGAAGATCTTGCGCAGCACATCCAGCGTCTGATGCACCGCCCACACGCTCGTGTACGGTCCGAAGTAGCGACTGCCGTCCTGCACCATCTGCCGCGTCACGCTTACTTGGGGGAAGGGGTCGGCCCAGTGCACCTTGATGTAAGGGTAGCGCTTGTCGTCCTTGAGGCGCACGTTGTACTTGGGCCGGTAGCGCTTGATCAGATTCATCTCGAGGATCAGCGCCTCGAGTTCCGACCCGACCACGATCCATTCGATATCCGCGATCGTGCGCACAAGGTGCGCGGTCTTGGGTGTGGCCTCGGCGGCGGCGTGGAAGTACGAGCGCACTCGGCTGCGCAGGTTCACCGCCTTGCCGACGTAGACCACTTTGGCGGCCGCATCCTTCATCAGGTAGCAACCGGGCTTCTGAGGCAGTGTATCGAGGACGCTGGTGAGGTGAGGCGTGAGGTCCATGCGGTGTTACTCGGCGCGATTGTATCACGCGCTTGCGGCCCATCACTCAAGGAAGAATGCCGGCTGGGTCAGCCGCAGGGCCGCGCATTCGTACATATGCCTTCAACCTTGCACAGCGCGGGCGACCTCGCGTGCGCGCGCGAAGGATCCCGCGAGCTCGGGGACCGAGCGTGAAGGGCGATACGACCGGGGAAGCCTTCAGGCGGATGATTGCGAGGGGAAGCACTGCGGGCAGGGGCACAAGCCGCGCAAAAAAGCCCAGTTGAAGATGCCGGCGTGGTGCCCGTCGCCCCAGGTGAGCGTGAGCGCGTAGTTGCCGACCAGGCCCACCTCGTTGAGCGTGTTGCGCGGGCCGGGTGGGTCGGGCCGGAAGAACTCGCGCGGGTCGGGCGGGCGCCCCATGTTCTCATCGCCGCCGGCGCACTCGGCGCAGGGGCACGACGCGCGTAACCCGCGCCAGCCGTATTCGCTCAGGTGACCATCCTGCCAGCCCACGACGAGCATGCGCCGCGTGCGGTCGAGAGTGATTTCCTTTGGGCGTGGGGCCGTCATGCACTTCTCATCGCGCGGCGAATTCGTCCAGCCGCAGGCTGATCACCTGGCTGGCGGAATCCGGACCCATGCTGATGCCGTAAATGACCTGCGAGGCCTGGACGGTATTGCGGTTGTGGGTGATGACCACAAACTGCGTGTTGCGGCTGAGCTCGGTGAGCATCTCGCGGAAGCGGCCGACGTTGGATTCGTCGAGCATCGCATCCACCTCGTCGAGCACGCAAAAGGGCGTGGGTGCCACGCGCAACAGAGCAAAGACCAGAGCCACTGCGGTCAGGCTGCGCTCGCCGCCGGAGAGCAGCGCCAGCGGCTGCGCCCGCCGCCCGGGCAGGCGGGCCTGAATCTCGATACCGGTCTCGTTCAGGTTGTCCGGGTCGGTCAGCTGCAATTTGGCCGAGCCGCCGCCAAAGAGCTGGCTGAAGGTCTTGGGGAACTCGATGGCCACCGCATCGAACGTTTTGAGGAAGGAATCCTGCATCATCTGGTCGAGCTCGCCGATCACCTGGCGCAGTTGAGTCTCCGCCTGCGAGAGGTCGGCCACCTGTTCGGTGAGGAATTCGTAGCGCTCTTTCACCTCGTGATATTCCTGGGGCGCCTCAGGGTTGACCGAGCCCATGCGCCGCATCTGTGCCCGGCGCCGCGTCACGAGCTCCTCGACCTCGGCCGGCAACTCCTCCACCCGCGGCAGCTTTTGCACTAGTTCCGATATGGGCAAGGGAGTTGGGCCGGTGACCTCGCTGGCGTATTCGAATTCAACCAATCCGAAGTCGTCCTCGATGCGCCGGCGCAGGCCTTCCAGTTCTTCCTGACGGCGTGCCAGATCCACCTGAGCCTGGGTGTAGGTATGCTCACTCGAATGCAGGTGCGCGCGTGCCTCCGCCTCGGTCTGCTCCAGCCGGTTGAGGTCGGCCTCGTTCGCGTCGAGCTGCGTTTCGGCTGGAGCGATCAACGCCTGGGTGTCTTCGATCGTCTTGGAAAGCTGGCCGTCGCGTTCGCGCAAGCCGGCCAGGCTGAGTTCGAGCGATTGCCGTTCCTCGTCTACGGCGCGCAATCGGGTGCGCCGCTCCTCGCGCGCCTGCCGCGCGCGGGAAAGCATGCTCTGGCTGTCAGCCACGCGCGATTGGGCCTCGCGCCCGGAGTGTTCGAGCAGCGCCAGGCGCGTCGACCACTGGGCGGGGTCATCGCCGATCTCCACCCGCAGCGTATCTTCCAGGCGCATCGCGCCTGAAGTCAGGATGCTCTTCTCGTGGTCCAGCTGGCCGCGCATAGTAGCGAGGGCGCGTTCGGCTTCGGCGTGCGCGCCGCGCACGCGCTCGAGTTCGTCGTTTGCTTCACTGTTGCGGCGCGCCTTCCATTCCCGCTCCGCCTCGAGTTGGGCCAGGGTGGCACGCGCGGCCTCGGCCGCCTGGCGGGCGGCCGCCTCAGCCTGCTCCAAATGGGCGAGCGTCCCGCGATGCGCTGTGTCGCGGGCGGTCAATTCGGCCAGCTGCGCTTCGGCCGCCGCAACTTCCGCCTGGGCCTGCTCGCGCTGCTCGTGCGCGGTGTGCGTGCGCGCCTCGATCTCGCGCCGCTCACGCGCGCGCGCCAACGAGGAGGGCGGCTCGCCGCGTCCGGCCACCACCGCACCCGCC
>JBGOXY010000089.1:0-8903 GCA_041479415.1 Anaerolineae bacterium | reverse complement strand
GGCAACGGATTGGGATGCTGCTTGCCGGCCTCGCGCGCCAGCGGGCAGCCGCCGCGCAAGCTCGTGATTCCAAATCGACTCCCACGGGCTGTCGAGCAGGTTGCCCAGCGGGTGGTAGTACGACTGGCAGGGCAGCACGCTGCCGTCGGGTTCCACGCACATGTTGTAGAGCGCGGCGGTGCACCCTTTGACCCCCAACTCAAGCTGCATCGGGTCGAAGTGGCAGTACTGCGTCGGCGAGTACCAGATCAGGCGCTGGCCGTGCTTCTGGGTGCGCTCGCGCGCCAGCTCGAGCAGGGGCGGCAGCTCGCTTTCGGTCAGGCCGCTGCGCACCGAGAGCCCGCTGCCCGAATAGATGAGCGCATTCAACCCGATCGTGGGCACACCCATGTTGGCCAGAAAATCGAGCAGCTCGCCCAGGTGGGCGCTGTTCTCGCGCAAGAGGGTGGTGTTGGTCATCACGTAGAGCGGGCTGTCGACGGCGTGACGCAGCCCGGCAATGGTTTGCTGCCATGCCCCGCGGCGGCCGACCATCGGGTCGTGGATCTCCGCCGAGTGCGATTCCACCGTGATTTGCACGTGGTCCAAGCCCGCGTCCACCAGAGACGGCAGGTAGGCCGGGTCGCCGAGCCGCCGGCCATTGGTGTTCATGCCGGTGATCTGGCCGTTGCGTTCGGCGTGGGCGATGAGTTGTGCCAGATCGGCGCGCAGCGTGGGCTCGCCGCCCGTGAACACGACATGCGGGATGCCCACCTGCCAGACCCGGTCGAGGATGCGCTGCCAGGCAGAGCTGTCGAGTTCGGGGAAGGTGCGCGGTCGAGCGTTGTAGCAATGACCGCAGTCGTCGTTGCAGCGGTAGGTGAGCGCCAGGTCCATGCGGTAGGGGGCGGAGGGTGTGGCGCTGAAGGGCGCGGTTACCTCCAAATCCAGATCGTGCAGCGGGCAGGCGCCGTCGGGCCGGACCAGTTCGTGGATCTGCGCGGTCGTGGCCGCCCAGTCCTGGCGCACGCGCGAGGCGGGCACCCGGTAGCGGCCCGTGAGTTCGGCCACGGCCTGCGCCTCGCTGCGCTGTTCGAGCGCGAGGTAAGCCATGTGCACAGCCATCGGGTTGAGGTGCAGCACGCGGTTGGCGTTGACGATCAGCACGCCGCTGCCGTCGGGGTCGACACGCAAGTGGACCCGGCTGCGCTCCGACTGCGACTGGTGGACATAGTGATACAGACCGGGCGCCGGCAGGTCCGGCGGGCGCGGTACAGGTCTGGCACTCACGCGGTCAAACCAGCCCACGATCGGCCTCCGTCTCTCGGGTTGCTTCCGCTAACGGCCGCCGCCGGCGCAGGCACACGCGCAGCCGGCGCACGCGCAGGCGCACGCACATCCGCCGCCTCCGCCGCGGAAGCCGCCCCCGCTCGAACGCGATGGCGGCGGCACAGGGTTAGTCTTGTCGGTGATCCTGCTCGTAAAGGAGGATACGTTGCCGAGAATCCCCGCGGCAAAGGTTTGAGTGGAGTTGGCGATGGAGGCGGCGAAGTCCGCCCCCGGCAAGTGAGGCATGGAGACCTTGCCTCCTCCGCCGAACGAGGCGGGGGCGGCCGAGGAGGGCGCCGCGGCCCCACGGCCAAAGCCCGGGTCATAGCGTCCCCACCACATCGGCACGAAGACGGGCCCGCCGCGGAACACCTCCTGCGAACGGCCTCCGAAATCGCGGTCGAGCATCGTCCAATCCATCACCTCGTCGAACTTCTGGCTCTTGACCTCGGGTGTTTCGGCCGTCTGCACCTGGGTCCAGGCCCGCTTGATGATGTCTTCGTAGTAAGCCACTGTCTCATTGCGCGAGAAACCTTTCATTTTCTCCGACACGCCCTTGATCAGTTGCACCATGAGTTCCTGCAGGGCGGCCTGTTTCTCGCGTTCGCTGGGCCGCAGGAAGGCCTGCAGAAAGTCGTGCTCATAGGGCTGCAGCCCATCCGGGATGGGTTGGACCACCTCCAGCTTGAGGGGCTGACGCGTGACCACGCTGGCCGCTTCTTTCTTGAGCACGGCGAACATGATCATCGTCAGCACTTGGTCGAGCGGCTTCTGCATGACCACCGCCGCTTCGATGGCGGTCAGCCCGCGCTTGATTCCGTGACCCTCGATGGAAATCTTAGGCGGCAGATACTGCAGGCGTCGGCGCGAATTCGAAACGGCTGAGAGGGCAACGATCAGCACGAAGAACAGTACGAACCCGCCGCATGCGGCGAAGGGCGCGAGCGCGGCCAGGAAAGTGCCGAGCGCCACGAGCAGCGAGGTGCGCACAATCGAGTCGGCCGGGACATATTGGGCCGGGAAGGACGCGCCGAAGGTGTATTGGGTGGAGCCGTTGGCCTGCAGGCTGGACCAGGTGTAGGTGATGCGCCCCTGATTGTCGATGCCGGTTTGCGGTTCCTGGCTGCCCGGCCAGTTCTCCGGGACATGGTAGCGAGGCTCCTCCGGCTTCACACCCGGCGGCAGATGGAAGGTGACGCCGAGCGACGTGCTGCCGTGAACGAATTGCGTGTCGAAGAACGTGGGCGCGAAGACCGCGCTGGCATAGTTTTGATCATTCGTGTCGGGGTAAAGGACCCGCTGGACCCGGCCGATGACCACGTGGACGGTGCCCGAGCTCCCGGCCGGAATGGCCGATTGTCCCAACCCCACCGCCACCCCCGGCGAGACAAACTGGGAGGAGGAGATGTCGCTCAAAGCGCGCCCGTCGACGTCGGCTGATACACTGCTCAAATCGTAGTTCGCGTTAGGCACACCCACGTCGACGAAGTCGATGGGCGAGACGCCGACGTCGTTGGTGAAGGAGAAAAGGTAATCGATGGATTGCGTGCCGTCCGCATTCCAATAAACGTTGACGACTTCGCGGTCGAGGCTGAATGAATACGTCTGGGCCAGCGCGCTTCCGGGGAGGGCCAGGAGCAGCAGCGCAACCAGGCCGAAGAGGGCGAGCCGTTTTAAATTCATCGGTCCTCCGCGCGGGCAAAACCTACCACTTGGGGTCTTCGGTCAGCTGATAGGTAGTATGGCAGTAAGGACAGGTGACCACGGGCGCACCGGCGACCATCTTGATGTTGTCGGTGGTCAGCGCCCCGCCGCAGGAGCGGCACTTGAGCATGTCGAGATTGACGTTGGCGGGCAGGTCGACCTTGAGTGTAACGCTCTCGCCGCCGGGGGCGGCGGCCGGGCGGCGCGCCGCGAAGAAGATGAGCACGAAGGCAATCACCACGCTCACCAGGCCGACCACGATCCACCCCGCCTGGCCGTTGGGGCTGAAGGCACCCCAAATGAAGATGACGCCGAAGAAAAGCAGGATGGCTGCCGCGATGTAGGCGATAATCTTCCCAGCGCTCATGAGTTCCTCCGTTTGCGGCTAGTCTATCACTACTTGCCAATCCTGCAGAGCGTTAACGCACGAAATGGGATGTCCGTTCCCATTTACGTAGAAGAAGTGCATGGGGTTGCACTGCGCAGGCGGCCAACTTTGTGTGAGGTGGTGAGACGGAAGGCCGCCCAGGGTGGCGCGGAGCGGCGGCTCATATAATGGAAGGGCGGGCGGGGATGGCCCACATCGCCCGCGATGAGGATCCCCATGGCCGATCGACTCTCCGAACTCATTCGCCGGGATGCACACGACGCATTGCGCGAAGGCTGGGCGTGCGAAATCGCCGGGCGCGAAATCTACTGCCTGGTTGAGACCAGTTCGACGAATCACGTCGCGCTGAATCTGGCGCGGCAGGGTGCGTTGGAAGGCACGCTGGTGGTGGCCGATGCGCAAAGCGCAGGGCGAGGCCGGCTGGGGCGTATGTGGCTTGCGCCGCCGGGCACGAGCCTGTTGTTCTCAATCGTCTTCCGCCCGCCGCCCGGGCCGCACCCCTTCCATACAATCATGGCGGTGGCCCTGGGCGTCGTGCGTGGCCTCGCCGCCGGAACCGGCCTCACGGCGGGCCTCAAGTGGCCCAACGACCTGCTGCTTGACGGGCGCAAGGCGGGCGGGCTGCTGGCCGAAGGCGAGGCGCAGGAGGGACGCTCCGGATTTGTCGTGGTCGGGGTGGGAGTCAACGTCAATTTCTACCCGCGCAGTGTGGCCGGCATCCCCGCGGAGGCCACCAGTGTTCTTGAGGTGTTGGCGCGAGAGGTGGATCGCTGTTCGCTGCTACGTCACACCCTTCAGGCGGTGGATGAGGAATATGCGGAGTTACGCCGGGGCATTTCGCCGCACGCGCGCTGGGCTGAGGCGTTGGCAACGCTCGGGAAAGAGGTGGTGGTGGAGCTTGCCGGCGATCGCATCCGCGGACGCGCAGAACACGCGGATGCGGATGGGGCCTTGTGGATTCTTGAGCCGGGGGGTGCGCATCGGCGGGTACTCGCCGGAGATGTGACTCACCTGCGCACGGTAGGCTAGCCGCTGTGCGGGGCTAAGCCTCCGGTTTGTCTGACTCAACCCAAGCGGGTCACCATAAGGTGACCCGCTTACTTTCCGGAAAACCCTCTTCCCGCGCGCGCCATCAGTTTGGGGCTCAGGGCGGCGGCATCAAGACTGTGTCGATCGTGTGCAAGACCAGGCGCTTGAGCTGAAAGTCGGGCAGCAAGATGAATGCGCCATTGACCGTAAAGCGCTTGTCCTCCTCCTCGTGGATCGTGAGCAGCCCGCCCTGCAAGCAATGGAGACACCAAGAACGCGCTAGACTTCATGTGCCAATCTGCAATCTCAGGGCGCTCTTCTGCCCAGCGCATTTCATTCGGTATGTGTAAACTAAGAAGCGAGCAAAGCCTGTCTCTGCCAGGCGGCACGCTGCCGGCTGGCGGGGGTTAAATCCCACAAAGGGACGGGACCATGCGCTATCTGCTGGGCGTCGATCAAGGAACAACCCAGACAACAGCGGTCGTGATTGATGAGGACGGCTTGGTCGTCGCCTCGCGCGCCGCCCAGGTCCCGGTCTCGTTCCCGCAACCTGGCTGGGTGGAACAAGACCCGTGGGACTTGGTGCGCACAGTGCGCGAAGCCGCGGGGCCGCTGGCGGAGGCTTACCCGATCGAGGCGGTCGGGTTTGACAACCAGGGCGAAACATTCATTCTGTGGGACGCTGAGAGCGGTGAGCCGCTCACACCGGCGGTTGTCTGGCAAGACAAGCGCGGAGTGAGGGTGTGCGAGTCGCTCGCTGCCCGCACCGATCATGAATGGCTGCGGCGCACCACCGGCCTCCGGCTCGACAGCTATTTTTCCGCGCCCAAATTGCGCCACGTGCTCGATGCTCGCCCGGACCTGGCGCGGGCGGCCGCCCAAGGTCGGGTTCGGTTCGGGACAACCGAGACCTGGGTGTTATGGCAACTCAGCAGCGGCCGGCTTCACGTCACCGATCCCTCGACGGCCTCGCGAACCCTGCTCTACAATATCCAGGACTTACGGTGGGACCCAAAGCTGCTCGAGCTGTTCGGCGTTGATGCACGCATGCTTCCCGATGTCAGGCCCTCGGCGGGACTCGTCGGCACGATTGAAGTGGCCGGGCAGACGCTTCCGCTCCACGCCCTGCTGGTCGATCAGCAGGCGGCGCTATTTGGCCAGGCCTGCTTCAATCCGGGCGACATGAAGTGCACCTTCGGCACCGGCAGCTTCCTTCTGATGAACGTCGGAAACGCGCCGCGACTCTCGAGCCACGGCCTGCTCACGACCATCGCCTGGCAAATCGGGAAGCACACGATCTACGCCCTGGACGGCGGCGTGTTCGTGGCCGGGGCCGCGGTGCAATGGCTGACCGAGAGCCTCAAGCTACTGCCCAACGTCGCAGCCAGCGCTGCCATGGCACAGGCCTCGCGCGACCCCGGCGTTGTGGTGGTTCCGGCATTCGCCGGGCTAGCCGCGCCGCATTGGAAGCCGGAGGTGCGCGGTGCGGTGTTTGGGCTCAGCCGCGCCACCACGCCTGAGGATTTAGTGCGCGCCACCCTCGAAGGGATTGCCTGCCGCGTAACCGAGGTCGTGCGGGCCATGGAGCAGGATGGCGGGCGGGCCGTGAGTTCGCTGCGAGTTGATGGCGGTCCGGCGGCCAACCCGTTCTTGATGCAAGCCCTGGCCGATCTTTCCGGGCTGGAGGTTCGCGTGGCGGCCGAGCGCGAGGCGACCGCCGTTGGCGTGGCGACCCTGGCCGGACACTCTGCGCTGGGCCTCCCGCTGGCCGAGCTCGCCGCTCGCTGGCGGGCACAGGCCACCTATGCTCCCGTCATTGGCGAGGATGAACGCGAGACCCGACTGGAACGATGGCGGCGGGCGCTTGCGGCCGTCCAAGTTTTCCATGACAATCAGCCCTGAGGAAAGGAGGTGAGGCTCTGCAGGTTCAGCCTGTTGGAGGGGTTCGACCCAATTGACCCGCGCACCAGGGACCCCCGGGAGGGGTGTCTCAGCCAGAAGGTCAAGGAGATGTCCCAATGGAAGGTACAGTTGTCAGCATGAAACTGTACGCGCGTCGCAGCTCCGGGCTGATCCGCACCATCGGTTCGTTCGGCGCGATGGTGTTTGGCGTGCACTGCATCAGCCTTTCATCGTCAGGGTTCATTCCGTTTTCGTGGGTGGCCTCCGTGTGGCCCGGCGCCTCGATCATCGGGGTGCTCTCGATCGCAGCCTTCCTCTCGCTCTTCCATGGCTACACCTATGCCGTCATCGGCGCCGCGATGCCGCGTTCAGGGGCCGACTACACTCTGGCCAGCCGCGTGCTCAACGCGCCCCTAGCCTTTGCCGCCTCGTGGACCCTGGTGATCTTCAGCGGCATTGTGGCCGGGGGGCTGATCGCATGGATCCCCAACTCGGCCTTCCCCGCCCTGTTGCAGCCGGCCGCCATTCTCTTCAAGAACGACACCTTCAACCTGTGGGCGGCCTACGCCACCTCGTTCCAGGGCAAACTGATCATCGGCACCATCTGCGTGCTGATCACCTACGTCACCATGCTCATGCCCACGCGCACCATCGTGCGC
Organism: Anaerolineae bacterium; assembly: GCA_041479415.1. Classification (GTDB taxonomy): domain Bacteria; phylum Chloroflexota; class Anaerolineae; order Anaerolineales; family RBG-16-64-43; genus RBG-16-64-43. The sequence continues at coordinate 1,913 of JBGOXY010000089.1, read as the reverse complement.
ATTCTGGAAATCGGCTTCTTCCTGGGCGTGTTGGCCTGGGTGATCATCTACTTCCAGCTGCTGTCGGCCAAGGGCCCGCAGGATTTCGTCGATGCCTGGAACAAGTTCATGGCCTCCACCAGCAAGTTCGGTGCCTATGATCAGCGCATCCCGCTGGCCGAAAAAGCCGGCATGGTCATCAACCGTAACATGGCCACCATGACCCTGGCCGGTCTGATCATGGGCTTCTGGATCTTCTACGGCTACTACATCCCGACCTTCTTCGCCGGCGAGGTCAAGCAGGCCTCGCGCACGCTGCTCACCGGCAGCTGGTCGTCGATCATCGTCACCTGGGCGATCTTCGCCTTCGCCGTGGTGCTGCTGCAGCGTCTGACCCCGCTGGATTGGATCTCGGCCGAAGGGTACTTGGCCAACAATGGGGCGGCGGTGACCGCGGCGGCGGGTGAGCCGGTGATGGCCATGCCGTGGATCACCTTCTACGCGGGCATTCTCCAGCCGAACTTCTGGCTGGTGTTCATCACCGCTATCGCCTGGATCTACACTTTGATCAACCTGGCGCAGACGTACTTCTTCTATGCCAGCCGCATCGTCTTTGCTTGGGCCTTCGACCGCATCATCCCCGATCGCATTGCCTACGTGCACCCGAAGTGGGGCAGCCCGATCGTGGCCATCACCCTCATCGCGCTGGTGGCGGAGTACGGCGTGTACGACGCGGCCGTCGGCGGACCGCTGGGCACACAGCTCACGTTCGCCTTCTTCGCCGTGGTCACGCAACTGGTGGCCGTGACAGCCATCACGCTGTTCCCCTTCCTCAAGCCGGAACTCTTCGAGCAGAGTCCGGAGATCGTCAAGCGGCGCATCGGCAAGGTGCCGCTCATCACGGTTGTCGGCGGCATCACGCTGCTCTACTTGATCTGGATGATCGTCGCCTCCTTCCTCTTCCCGGCGGTGGGCGTGGTCAACCCGGCACGCACCGTACCCATCCTGCTGGGCATGCTGGCCAGCGGCCTCCTCATCTACTACGGGGCGCGCTGGTACCGCATGAAGAAGGAAGGCATCGACATCGCCCTGACCTTCAAGTCGGTGCCCCCGGTCTAAACCGGCGGCTGTCGTGCTCGGTCGTCGTCACCCCTCTCCCTCCCCGCGCGGGGAGGGAGAAGGGTGGTACTATGATGGCCGCTCGGCACTCCCTTGGGTGAGAGTCACGCATGCCGCATACCACGTTGCTGTATGCCTCCGACCTGCACGGGTCGGAGGGTTTCTTCCGCAAGTTCGTCAGCGCGGCGGTCACTTATAAGGCCCAGGTCGGCATCGTTGGCGGCGACGTGACCGGCAAGGCCATCACCCCCATCATCCACCGCGGCAAAGAGATCTACGAAGGCTTCCTGTTTGGGTCGCGCGAGACGGCCAACGGCGCCAAGGAACTTGAGGCGCTCAAGACGCGCATGTCGAACGTCGGCTTCTATCCGCTGGTCTTGGAGCCCGACGAGGCCCAGGCCTTGGAGAGCGACCCGGCCAAGCTCAACGCGACCTTCATGGGCTTGATGAAGGAGCGCCTCAACCAGTGGTTCGAGTTGGCCGAGAAGCACTGGAAGCCGAAAGGCATCCGCTTCTTCTTCATGGCCGGCAACGACGATCCTTTCGACATCGACGAGGCGATCAACGCCTCCGGCTTCGTGCAGAACCCCGACGCTCGCCGCTACATGCTCGACGAGTACCACGAATTGGTTGGGCTGGCTTCGGCCAACATGACTCCCTGGCAGTGCCCGCGCGACGTCGAGGACGAGGCGTTGCTGGCGCAGCTTGAGAAAGTTATGGCGCTCGTAGAAAGCCCGGCCCAGGCCGTATGCGTCTTCCACGCGCCGCCATACGACTCACAGCTTGATCTGGCTCCCGCGCTCGACAAAAACCTG
>JBGOXY010000088.1:0-8966 GCA_041479415.1 Anaerolineae bacterium | reverse complement strand
TCCGGTGCGGAAACTCACCCGCACCTTCTTCTCGCCGGTACCGTAGAGAATGAGCTGCAGCGGCGCCTCACCCAATTGCGCCACCGGCTGATCCAGGTCGAATGCCTCTGCCTCGGCCAACGCCTCGATGAGGGCGAGTAGCCCGCCCGGGCTGCTATCGCTGCCGGCCAGCTCAAGTGCGGCAGATGCGGCCTCGCTCAGCGGCAGGCTGCGATCGGGGATGACGCGTTCGAGGTCGATCTCCAGGCGTGTGCCCAAGCCCTGGCACTCCGGGCAGGCCCCGTGTGGCGAATTGAACGAGAAGGTGGACGGCTCAATCGCCGGCAGGTTGGTGCCGTCCGCTGGGCAGGCGAAATGCTCCGAGTAGGTCGTTTCCTGCGGAGGGTCGAGGCGCAGGTCCTGCAATGTGAGATAGCCCTGCCCGACGCGCAGCGCGGTCTCGATCGAATCGGTCAGGCGCGTCTCGAAGTCGGCCCGTTCGGCGGGCGTTGCCTCCGCCGCCGGAATCACCAGGCGATCGACGACCGCCTCCACGGTGTGGGCGCGATGCGCATCGAGCTCGACCTCAGCCTCGACGTCGTACAGCATGCCGTCGAGACGCATGCGCACGAATCCCGACTGGCGGATTTCCGCTATGGCGGCATGATGGACCCCTTTGCGTGCGCGCACGAGCGGCGCGAAGAGCACCAAGCGCGTCCCGGCGGGCAATGCCGCCACTGCCGCCACGATCTCCTGGGCCGACTGGCGCTGGACCTCGCGTCCGCAGACCGGACAGTGTGGGGTCCCCAGGCGGGCAAACAATAGGCGCAGGAAGTCGTAGATTTCGGTGAGTGTGCCCACGGTCGAGCGGGGGTTGGCCGACACTCCGCGCTGGTCGATCGCCACCGCGGGGGAAAGGCCCTCGATCAGGTCGACCTCCGGCTTGCGCAGTTGGCCAAGAAACTGTCGGGCGTAGGTCGAAAGCGATTCGACGTAGCGCCGTTGCCCCTCGGCGAAGAGGGTGTCGAAGGCCAGCGACGACTTGCCGGACCCCGACAGGCCAGTGATGACCACCAGCTTGTTGCGCGGCAGGCTCAGGCTGATGTTCTTCAGGTTGTGTTCGCGCGCGCCGACGATGCGGATGAAATCGATGCTCATGTGCGCCTCGGGTCGAATCGACCTATTATTATAGCCCCGTGAGGCGTGCGATTTTAGACATCGACGTGAATCGGGCAAGGGTTTGGGTCGGTGCGATCGCGCAGCCCATGCCCTGGGGGCCGGCGCAAGACGGACAGGCGGGGGTTGTTGCCAAGCCGGACGGCGCCGAGCGCAGAGGTGGAGAACTAGACAGTTGTCAGGCGGCGTCCACCCGGGCCGAGCCCATGGAAAGCACCCGCCATGAGCTGCAGAATTCGGATGGACTATAATCCTCGCCGTCATGACCTCGGCGCTTGTTCTGCTTGCGCTCATCATCCTCGCGCTCGCGTTGCTAATGGTTTCGGGCCGCGTTCGGCCGGACCTGGCGGCGCTGCTGACCCTGATCGCGCTCGGCCTGGCCGGTTTGGTGACGCCGGCCCAGGCCTACTCCGGGTTCTCCGCCACGGCCACCATCACCATCCTGGCCGTGTTCATCATCTCCGAAGGATTACAGCAAACCGGCATTACGCTCGCGCTGGGCCGCTTGCTGCTGCGCGTCAGCGGTGATTCGGAGCAGCGGGCGGTGCTCATCACTGTTCTGGCGGCAGCCGCACTCTCGCTGTTCATGAACAACATTGCTGCGGCAGGAGTTCTCCTGCCTGCGGTCATCAGCCTCTCGCGCCAAACGCACATCCCCCCTTCGCGCCTGCTCATGCCGCTCGCCTTTGGAACAATCCTGGGCGGGATGGCCACGCTGCTCACCACAGCCAACATCATCGTCGGCGGCGTGCTGCGTGATGCCGGACTCGCCCCCTTCGGCTTGCTCGACTTCCTGCCGATTGGCGTGCCGATTGTGGCCGCCGGAACGCTCTACCTGGTCTTTGCCGGACGCCACCTCTTGCCGCGGCGCTACCCGGCTGGCCAATCGGCTCGGTCGATTCAATTGCGCCGTGAACTCGAGCAGACCTACGGGGTGGGATCCACGCTGTGCGAGATCGAAGTGCGCCGCGGCTCGGCCATGGCGGGGCTCACCTTGCGCGAAGGCGGATGGGCCAAGCAATTGGGCGTGACCGTGGTCGGCCTCTCACGCCACCAGCATGTGATCGCGGCGCCCTCGCGCGACGAACGCGTGGACGAGGGCGACATCGTCTTTGCCAAGGGCTGCCCGCCCACCGAGGTGCTCAACGAGTATGGGCTTGCCCTGCTCAGTGAGCCGACCGCTCCGCTGCGACTGACAGACGAGGTCACAGTGCTGGGCGAGCTCTTGGTCTCTCCACGAGCATCCGTCATTGGCAAGACGCTGCGCGACATTCACTTTCGAGAGAAATACGAAGTCAACGTGATTGCGATCTGGCGGCGCGGCGAAGCGGTGCACCGCGACCTGCCGGATCTTCCGCTGCGCGCGGGTGATGCACTGCTGGTGCAGGGCGCGGCGACGCGGCTGCGCTTGCTGCGCGAGGAGCGCGATTACGTGCTGCTCGAGGAGGATGCGGAAGCCGTGCTGCGTCCCGCGAAATCGCGTCTAGCCGGAGTGATTGCTTTCGTCACGCTGGGTGTTGCGGCGACCGGCGTCATGCCCGTCTCGCTGGCAGCGCTGAGCGGGGCGGCGCTCATGCTGGCCACCGGCTGCCTGACCATGGATGACGCCTACCGCGCGGTGGAATGGAAAGCGGTGTTTGTCATCGCCGGCATCTGGCCTCTGGGCATCGCCATGACCACCTCCGGCTTGGCCGAGCGAGTCTCGGGCTGGCTGCTGCCTGCGCTGGGCGGGGCGGGCCCGCTGGTTGCGGCCGGTGCCTTGATGCTGTCCGCCACCGTGCTCAACCAGCTGATGGGCGGGCAGACCGCGGTGCCGATCGTTCTCGCGCCCATCGCGCTGGCCATTGCACCCAGCGTGGGTGCCGACCCGCGCGCCATGGCGATGGCTGTGGCTCTCGGCTCCTCGCTGGCCTTCCTCACACCCATTGGCCATCCGGTCAATACGCTGGTGATGGGATCTGGCGGATACAACGTGCGCGACTACCTGCGGGTGGGCGCGCCGCTGACACTGATTGTCTTCGGCGTGGCGCTGCTTGGCCTATACTTCATCTGGGCGCTGCGATGAGCGCAGCCTTCAGTTTTGAAGTGGTGGCGCGTTGCGGCCGCGCGCGCGCAGGCATCCTGCACACCCCGCACGGCGATCTGCTCACGCCGGTGTTCGCCCCCGTAGGAACCCAGGCGACAGTCAAGGCGCTCACGCCGGCCCAACTAGAAGAGGTCGGGGCCACGCTTGTTCTGGCCAACACCTACCACCTGTACCTGCGCCCGGGCGAATCGGTCGTTGCGGAATTGGGCGGGCTGCACTCGTTCATGCAGTGGCCGCACCCGATGCTCACCGATTCCGGCGGTTACCAGGTGTTCTCGTTGAGCTCCATCCGCCGCGTAGACGACGACGGGGTGACGTTTAGGTCTCACCTGGATGGCTCGCCGCACCGTCTGACACCCGAAGATTCCGTCCGCATTCAAGAAGACCTCGGCGCCGATATCATCATGGCCCTCGATGAATGTCCGGCGCCCTATAACCGCGCCGTCAATGAGGCGGCGATGCGCCGCACGCACGCCTGGGCCGAACGCTGCCGCGTGGCGCACCGCCGCGAGGACCAGGCGTTGTTCGGCATTGTCCAGGGAGGCGTGTTCGCGGACCTGCGCGAGCAATCGGCGGAATACCTCGGCCGCCTCGCTTTCCTGGGCTACGGCATCGGCGGGCTCTCCGTCGGGGAAACCAAGCCCGAAACCTACCAGATGCTGGAAGTGGTGGACCGCATTCTGCCGGAGGACAAGCCGCGGTATCTCATGGGGGTTGGCGCGCCGGAGGATCTGGTGGCCGGTGTGGCGCGCGGGGTGGACCTCTTCGACTGCGTTCTGCCCACACGCCTGGCGCGGCATCACGCGGCCATGACCCGCACCGGCCGTTTGAACATGCTCACCGCCAAGCTCGCCCGCGATGCGGGCCCCATCGATGGGACGTGCCGTTGTTATACATGCACCCATTTCAGCCGTGCCTACCTGCGCCATTTGATTCAGAGCCGCGAGATTCTCGCGGCCACCCTGCTCTCGATTCACAATCTCACCCTACTGATTGCCCTGATGAGTGAGATGCGCGACCGCATTCTCGACGGCCGATTCAGCCCCGCCCGCTTCCGCGAAACCGGCGGAGTGGCCGAGGCGTAACCGGACTCGCACGTACCCAGATCTTCCACGATGGAGCCGCGAAGCCCATGACCAACCTTCAAGCGATCATTCTCGGAATTGTCCAGGGCCTCACCGAATTCCTGCCCGTATCGAGTTCGGCCCATCTGGTCCTGGTGCCCTGGCTGGCCGGCTGGACTTTCGAACCGCAGGCCGCGTTTGCCTTCGACGTCCTGGTGCAATTGGGCACGCTGCTCGCGGTCATCATCTACTTCTGGCGCGACCTGTGGCAATTGTTAAAGGCCGGCGTGAGCAGTGTGATCCACTGGGATTTCAGCCAGCCGGAGGCCCGCATGGCCTGGCTGCTCGTCCTCGCCACGCTGCCGGCGGCGGCATCAGGGGCGCTGCTGCGCGACCTGGTCAGCCAGGCGTTCTCGGAGCCGATGGCTGTTGCAGGGTTTCTGCTCGCGACGGCGGCCTTCCTGCTGCTGGCGGAGAGCCGCACAGCCGCGGCGCGGGGCCTGACCGGCCTGACGTGGGTTGATGCCGTGGTCGTCGGCATCGCCCAGGCGTTCGCGTTGTTCCCGGGCATCTCGCGCTCCGGCGCGACCATCGGGGCCGGGTTGCTGCGCGGGCTTGAGCGTCGGTCGGCGGCGCGCTTCTCATTCATCATGTCGGTGCCGATCATGCTGGGGGCGGGGGCCTTCGAGGCGCGGCATCTGCTCGACATGTCGACTCTTGCCGAACTGATTGTGCCGATCGCGCTGGGCTTCTTGGCTTCAGCGATTGTGGGCTTTCTCGCCATCCGCTGGCTGCTCGGCTACCTCGCCCGGCGATCGCTGCGCGTGTTCTCACTGTATTGCGCGATCGTGGGCGTCGCCACGCTGGTCATCGGGATGGTTCGATGACCGGAAGCCGAGCGGCACGGGCTGCCTGGCGCACCCTCGTGGCGGCCGGGCTGGCCTCGGCGATTGCGGCCGGATGTTCCACTGCCACGCCCGCGCCCACCCCGGCCGCCGAACCGCTCGTTGTGTTGGCTTCTGCCGAAGCCTACTCGAGCGTCCTCCGGCTACGCTTGGGGTTTCTCGAGCAGGCGGGGCAAATCGAGGATCTCCAGGTCCGTTTGGCAAGGGCAGAGGAAATACAAAGCGCCATCGGTGCCGGCGAGTTCCAGCTTGCCTTTGTGGTGGCGGAACCCGACCCTCAAGTGTGGGCCGCGCCGATCGCGAGCGTGCCGATTCGTCTGGTTGCCAACGCCGCCAATCCGCTCGCGGAAATAGACGTAGGAGATCTGCGTAGCATCTTCGCCGGCAACCTCACCGATTGGCAAGAACTGGGCGCGCCGGCGCGCGCTGTGCGGGTGATCTCCCAGGAGCCGCAATTCGAGACTACCCGAGCGTTTCAGCGAGATATGTTGGGCGGAGGGCAGATCGGGGGCGGAGCGATCGTCGCGCCGTCCGGCTGGGCCATGGCGCAAGCCGTTGGCGATGACCCGGGTGCGATCGGCTACCTCATGTGCAACGATTTGACCCCGCGAATTCGGCCGCTGCGCATCGCCGGCGAGGGGCAACCGCTATCGCGCGAGGCGAGCACGCGGCTCTTCGCCATCGCGCTGCATCCACCCACAGGGGTTGCGCTCGAATTCCTGCTGTGGGCACAAAGCCCGTCGGGTCAGCAGACCATGCTCACGAATTGCAGCCCGTGAGGCGCGAGTCGCCCGGCCGTGCCGCGTTCGCTTGAGACCGAGCGAACGAAGGTCGCGGGGCTGCACCGCGCGCATTGAAACACCGATCTCGCTTCTACCCCCAACCTCCGGTGATGAATGGATTCGACCGCCGCTCGCGGCCGATCGTGGTCTCGGGGCCATGACCGGAATAGACGAGGGTCGCGTCGGGCAGGGTGAGCAGACGGTTGCGGATGCTGGCCATCAGCGTTGCGTAATCGCCGCCCGGAAGATCCGTGCGCCCGATGCTGCCGGCGAAGAGAACGTCGCCGCTGAACAACCAACCGTGCGCGGACTCGAGCAGGCCCACGTGGCCCGGCGTGTGGCCAGGCAGGTGCAGCACCTCGAAATCCAGGGCGCCGCAGTGCAGATGCATGCCGTCTTCAAACGCTGGTCCGGGCGGTGGCAGCGGCTCGATGTCCAGGCCGAAGAAAGAGGCCCCGCCGTCGACCGACCATAGCGGCAGATCGGCCGGGTGCAGGTAGATGGGCGCCGGGTGACGTGCGACGAGCGCAGCGCATCCGCCGATGTGGTCGAAATGAGCGTGGGTCACGAGGACGGACGTGAGAGCCAGCGAGCGTTGGGTAATCTCGTCGGCCAGGCGCTCGCCTTCCCAGGCCGGATCGATGACGACGCACTCCCGGCTCTTGGGATCGAATACGAGGAAGCAGTTTGTTTGAACCGGGCCAAGAGGAAAGACAACGACTTGCGCGGTGGGTTCGGGGTTCATGAGGCCGCCTTGCGCGCCGGTCTGTGTCCCAGCCACGCGCCGAGCACCAACACCCCGCCGACCAGGAGCGCGGCGATGCCCAGCGCAACCGCCGAGGATTGGGTGAGGCCGAGGGGTGAGGTGGAGTGCATCAGAAGGGCCCTGGCAAGGATGGTGCGCGAGGTCACCTCGCCGCCTTGTTGCGGAACGAGTTCCAGGCGTACGAACAATGTGGCATCCAGGTCTCCCGTGTGCAGCGGGGCTGCGCGCCACGTGAAGCTTGCGCGACCTCCGGCCGGCAGCGGTTCGAGGATTTCACCGTTCGGGTCGAGGGCCAGGTCGCTGGTCTGAATCCGAGCTGCCGTGACCAGGTTAAAACCGGACGGCAGGCCGGCCGTCTCGATTGAATCGCCCTCGGGCGCGAGCAGTGCGGTCACATGGGTCTGCGCTCCCATGCGCAGCACGCGTGGCGCACGTAGGAGCAGGTTAAGGGTCGGCCCGGTGGCCGCACTCCCGGCCGGGTGAGTTGGCAGGAGTTGGTCGAGCCGGCCGAGAGGAATCGTTTCAAGAGGTGCCGGCAGAGGCCACACGGCCCAGCTTGCGAGCAGCAGCCCGACTGCGAGGAGCGGTGCACCGAGCCATAGACCCACGGGCGATGATCGTCGTCGCGGACTCACGCGGCGATTATACCCGCGGCCAATTGTGACCTCCCGCTGCCTGTGCTAAACTCGCTGCCATCTAGTCGAGGAGGCGCATGAACTATCCCCCCGAGCCGTTCCGCATCAAGATGGTCGAGCCGCTGCGGCGCGTGACGCAGGAGGATCGCGAGCACGCATTGCGCGAGGCCGGTTTCAACGTCTTTGCCCTGCGCGCGGAAGACGTCTACATCGACTTGCTGACCGACTCGGGGACGGGTGCAATGAGCGACCGCCAGTGGGGCGCGGCTTTCACCGGCGATGAATCCTATGCCGGCGGGCGATCGTTCTACCACCTGGCCGACGCGATGCGCGAGGTCTTCGGCTTCCGGCACTTCGTGCCCACCCACCAGGGCCGGGCGGCCGAGAACATCCTATGCGCCGTCCTGCTGCGCCCCGGGCAATATGTGCCGAGCAACATGCACTTTGATACAACTCAAGCCAATGTCCTGGCCCGCGATGGCATTCCCGAGAACCTGGTGGTTGCCCAGGCGGCCGATCCGCGGAGCCGCGACCCATTCAAGGGCAACATGGATTTGGTCCGGCTTGAGGAGTTCATCGGGCGGGTGGGCGCCAGCAATGTCCCCTTCGGCATGATCACCATCACCAATAACGCCGGCGGTGGGCAGCCGGTGTCGCTCGAAAACCTGCGCGGCGTAAGCGCGATCTACCGGCGCCACGGCATTCCCTTCTATATAGATGCCTGCCGCTACGCCGAAAACGCCTTCTTCATTCGCGAGCGGGAGGCCGGGCAGCAGGGGCGTTCGCTGCGCGATATCGTGCGTGAGGTCTTCGCCCTGGCCGACGGCGCAACCATGTCGGCCAAGAAGGATGCGCTGGTCAACATCGGCGGGTTCCTGGCGATGAATGACGACGAGGTCTTCCAGCAGGTGTGCAACGAACTGATCCTGCGCGAGGGCTTTCCCACCTACGGTGGGCTGGCGGGGCGCGACCTGGAGGCCATGGCGGTGGGTTTGCTGGAGGGGCTCGACGAGGACTACCTGGCCTACCGTATCGGGCAGACGCGCTACCTGGGCGAGCGATTGCTGGAGGCCGGCATCCCCATCGTCGAGCCGCCGGGCGGTCATGCCATCTACCTGGATGCTGGTGCGCTCCTGCCTCACATCCCCCATGCTGAATTCCCCGGGCAGGCGCTGTGCGTCGAGCTATATCGCCAGGGCGGAATCCGTGGGGTCGAAATCGGCTCGACCATGTTTGCCCGGCGGGATGCGCATACCGGCGTGATGCGCTACCCCGAGCTCGAACTGGTGCGGCTGGCGCTACCGCGGCGGGTCTACACCCAGGCGCATTTGGACTATGTGGTCGGCGTGGCGGTTCGCGTGCGGGCAGGCCGCGAGGCGTTGCGCGGGCTGCGCCTCACCTATGCACCGCCGTTGCTGCGCCACTTCACCTGCCGCTTCGAGCCGCTGTAGGGGATGAGGCGGATCGCTTAATCAGTGGAGGGGCTTGTCATTGCAGGTCCCGGTTTGTGGGGCGCAGCTATCCTGGAGCCTCTCTGCCGTTGTCTCCATCATTGCACGGGCAACTCCAAGAT
>JBGOXY010000087.1:0-8978 GCA_041479415.1 Anaerolineae bacterium | reverse complement strand
CAATATCCAAATCGGGAAGGATGTCATCGTCCGACCTCGACCACCGATCCTTGCATGAATTAGCCATGGTTTCTTCCATGACGGTTGCGACGCGGCCTGGAATGCCCGGCCATACCGCATACTCAAAAGGTGGTTTTCTGCGAATTGCATCATGGGAACGCACTCCGCGGAGGCGTTCCCATGGGTCAACTTCTGCGCTCGCGGAGTCACAGCCCGAGCGCCCCAGGCATTGCGTGCGGCGACTGCCGGTGAGGTGCCCATTCGATTCGCCATTGTATAATAGCCGGCATCCCCAAACCCGGCGGAGCGGCGTAATGCCAGGCTGGCGCGATCGCCTCAAGCATCGGCGACCCAAGACAAACGACTCGAAGACGACCACGGCGGATGAAGCCAAGACCATCCGCATTTCGCCGCGCGAGCTGCCCGCGGAGCTTGTTGGGCGCCCCGAGTCGGATGCCTCTCGAACCGAGGAGGAATCACTCGACCCCGGGCCACACCCCGCGGGCGAGGAGAGGCCTGCGGAAGATAGATCGGCGGGCAGGACAGTGGCGATGCCGGGCAGTGTGTTGCGTCGGCCTAGACCTGGCAGCAGGCCTGCCCCAGCGAGCGACGAGGATTCGGCGGCCGCGGGCAGCGAGAGAGCTGCCGCGGGTGAAACGCCGACCATCGTGCTAAAGATCGCCTACCAGGCCCAGCGCTTCCCGGCGGGCGAGCAGCCTCCGGCCGCCCCGCCGCCGGCTGTGCCGCCGCGGCTTGCCGCGGAAGGCCCCCCCGCTCCAGGAGAAGGCAGCGAAGCGAAGCGATCGCGGGAACAGGCCCTTGCCCAGGCGCGCGAGCGCCTGAACAACGTGCAGGAGAAGATAGGCCGCATCGCCGAGGAATTCGCCGAGGGTCAGGTGAACCGCGCCCAGTTCCAGGAACTCTTCGACCACTACCAGCGCGAGCGGCGCACGATCCTGGCGTGGATCGACACCACGGCCGAGGTACCCAATTGGCGCGAATTGGCGGCCGAAGGGCGAAGCATGATCATTCGCCGCCAACACAAAGCCCGCGTCCTGGGGTACGCCATCTGCGAGCAGCAGTCGGGCCTACCCCTGCGCAGCATCGGCATGTTCGAGGAGGATCCGGAGTTGGTGGTGCCGATGCTTACCGCCTACCGCTCGGCCACGGAGGAAATCTTCGGGGCGGGCATGCGCTCGACCGAGATCGAGGGCGGCCGCTGGTTATGTTTCGTGGCCGGCGAGTTTACCATGCTGATGGTCCTGTTCAGCAACGAGCCGGCGCGCAAGGACCTGGAAGGCCTCGACGAGCTGCTGCGGACTTTCGAGCGGATGAACCGCTACATCCTTCGCCGGCAGCCGATCCAGCCCGATGATCTCTTCCTGCCCTATCGCTTCTACATCGACAGCCCCAAGTAGGTTGAGGCACCGCCGCATTCCATGTCGTCCATTCCCGTTCTCAAAGTCCTGATGGCCGGCGACGGCGCGGTCGGCAAGACCTCGCTCATCCGCCGCTTCTGCGAGGGCAAGTTCGAGGAGTCGCGCGTCAGCACGATTGGCGTGGACTTCCAGACTCAACGGGTGGATCTGCCCGGCGGTACGGTAAAACTCTCGATCTGGGATATGGCCGGGCAGGATCGCTTTCATGACATCCGCCAGGGTTTTTACCGCGGCAGCCGATGCGCGGCGCTGGTCTTTGACGCCACCGCCCCGGTCACGTTGCAGAACCTGCCTCGCTGGCGCGAGGAGATCCTGGCCGTCGTTCCCGACCTGCGCTTCGTCGTGGTGGCCAACAAGGTGGACCTGCTGACCCAAGGCATGGCGTCGCCCTCTACCAGCCAGGCACCGCCGAGTATCCGTGCCGGACGGACCTTCGCCGCGTCCATCGGCGCGGGTTTCGTTCCGACCAGCGCGCTCAGCGGCACGAATGTTCCACAGCTCTTCGAACAACTCGCCAAACTCGCCCAGGCTCACAAACAGGCCGGCTTCGGTTCTCGCTGAACCCCGTCGGGCGAGAATCCGGATGCTGGGTGTTGTCGAGGCAATGGACGACATGCCTGGGATCCTGAGCATGCCAGAGCCTGGGAGTTGGGTCGTTCCGCAAGATCCAAAGGCTGACGAACTTCCCTCCGTCACCAGGATGGGCAGCGTGCCGGGGCCAACCCCTACCCACGGGTGCTCCGCGTCCACCCGGTGTGCGTGGGGCCGCAACCCAGCCTGATGCATCACCACGCCGAGGCACAATAGTGAAGCTTCCGCACTGGTCGGTGGCACCCGAAGGCACGCCGCCGACTCAACGCAAGAACTTCCTCAACGTCCAGATCGATGGGATCGGAGTTGGCCTGGCAGCGGCGTCAGCGCCGTTCCTCCCTGTGTTCCTGGCACGCATGGGCGCCTCAAACCTGGAGGTCGGCCTGCTGACCGCCATGCCGGCTCTGACCGGGCTGCTGCTCGCGCTGCCGGTGGGCCGCTTCCTTCAAGCGCGCCGGCGGATCGTGCCGTGGTTCAGTCTCTCGCGGCTGCTGGTCATCTCGGCCTATGCTTTCACCGGTTTGGCGCCCTTCGTCGTTCCGCAACAATCGCTGGTCGCGGTGGTGCTGGGCATCTGGGCGATGGCCACATTGCCGCAAACCGCTCTCAATGTCACGTTCTCAGTCGTAATGAACGGCGTGGCCGGCCCGCGCGGGCGATACGATTTGATGAGCCGCCGCTGGTCGATCCTGGGGTTCACCACGGCCGTTTCGGTGGCTGCGGCGGGCAAGGTGCTCGACGTGCTGGCCTTCCCGATCAACTACCAGGCGGTGTTCCTCGGCCTCTCGTTGGGCGGCCTGATCAGCTACTACTTCTCGTCGCACATCGACCTGCCCGCGGCCGACCTCACGCCATCCTTGCCCGGTGCAGGGCTGAGGGCAAGGCTGCGAGATTACGTCGGCCCAGTGTTGCGCGAGCGAGGCTTCGTCTCGTTTGTCCTCAAGCGCTTCGTGTTTCTCACCGGCACCTCGCTGGCCACGCCGCTCTTTCCGCTCTACTACGTGCGCGTCGTGAATGCCTCCGACTGGTGGATCGGGTTGATCAATACGGCACAAATGGCCGTTGTGCTGTTCGGCTACCTCTTCTGGGCCCGCCAGTCACGCCGGCATGGGTCGCGCTTCGTTCTTCTGGCAAGTACTCTGGCGATCGCGCTTTACCCGGCGCTCACTGCCGCGAGCACACGGGTGGAAATCATCGCGATCATCGCGGGCGTGGCAGGGGTCTTCCAGGCGGGAATCGACCTGGTCTTTTTCGACGAGTTGATGCGCACCGTTCCCCCGGCTTACACTGCCACCTTCGTCTCGATGGCGCAGATGCTGACCTACCTCTCGGCGATGTTGGCACCGCTCTTGGGGACTTTCCTGGCCGACCGGATCGGCTTGGCGGGAGCGCTGGTCATTGCGGCAGGTGTGCGCCTGCTGGGCTTCGCGCTATTTGCACTCCCGTTGCGGCCGGGCAAATCGATTGAGGCTTCGGTGGCGGCTTAGCCTCCCAGAGAGAAGGTCCGCTGACTGGCGAATCCCTCAGATCGATGGATGGGCCCCGTCCGCTTCACACAAGGCGCACAGCCCTCGGTGGAGTTCACGCCATCGCGCGCGAGCCGTTCGTGACTTGTCCGTGACGGCAAGCCCCACGGGCCGCAATTCATTCCTCGACTCACAGCGGTTTTCTGGTGAATGCGCTGGACCCGCGAGCCTCTCGTCGGCAATGGGTCGCTGCGATGGAGGGTCCATTTGCCATCGAAGAGTGCCAGGAGAATGGCGCCGCGGGGACTAGCGGGAGTTGTAGGAGGCGATGATCTGGCCGAGGCCCACTCCGCTTCCAGCGATCATGGCCATACCAGTGAGGATCACCCACAAAGTCTGCCAGTGCTGCGCAGCCAGGGCGAACAGCCCGAGCGGCAGTGCGCCGCCGAATTGTTGATCGTACATGCGCGCATCAAGAATAAGGACGTAAGTGGCCCAGGCCGTGAGACCCAGGCCGGCGGTCAAAGTCGGGACGAGGATCAGGAGCAACGTTGGAATCTGTCGGCGCGTGATCCGCGGGGCCTCGGTGGACTCGATAGAAAGCACGAAGGCTTCCACCTCCGGCCACCTTTGCCCAGTGCGTTCGCACAACTGGGCAATCACCTGATTGCGGTCCTGGCCATGCGCCAGTTCGCGGACAACGAATTCGGTGAGCGCAGGGTCGTCGAGCATCGAGGCATCCTGTGGATCGAGTCTGCGCCATCCCGCCGGCGCGGTCGGCGTCCCATGATAAGAGCCCGAGTATATCGTGGCCCGCATTCCTTGGAGGAGAGTGCCGCCCCGCGAGGGTGAATTGGGAGACGGGCCGGTGATTACACCCGCGCGACATCCTATGCTAGGATAGAGAGAACCGAGGTCGAGTGGGAGGGAGTGTGGCCGCACTGCCCGCCATTGCAGCCCGCGCCGAGGTCATCCGCCACCACAGGCAGCAGGGGGGCCAGGTGGCTGCGGTCCTGCCGGTCCATGCCCCGCGGGCGCTGTTGCGCGCCTACGGTTTCCTGCCGGTCGAGGTCTGGGGACCGCCTGGGGTGCGCACTTCCGACGGCGCCAGCCACCTCCAGCCGTATGTGTGTTCGATCGTCCGCAACGCCCTGTCGTTTCTGCTGAGCGGCGGGCTCGACGCGACCGACCTGATCCTGGTCCCTCACGCCTGCGATTCTCTGCAAGGCCTGGGGAGCATCCTTCTCGACTTCATCAAACCCCGTCAGCCCGTTGTGCCCCTCTATTTCCCACGCAGCGACGGAGCGGGTGCCCAGCGATTTCTGGCCGAGGAATTGCGCCGCCTGGCAACGCGCCTGGGGGGAATCTCCTCGCGCGCGCCGGCCGCCGACGAGATTCTCCAGTACGTGGTCGATGAGGAGACTGGCGATCGGCTTCTCCTTGAATTGCATGAGGGGCGGCGGCAACTGCCTCTGACCAACGCGGACTTCTACCGGCTGGTTCGGTCGCGCGAATACCTGCCGCGCGAGGCTTTCGAAACCGCCGCCCGCCAGGCCTTGGCCATGCGGCATCCCGATTCCGCGCCCGGGAAAACGTTGCTCCTTTCGGGTGTCGTGCCCGAACCCACGTCGCTCATGGCCGCGCTGGATGAGCGCCAGGTGCAGATTGTGGCGGATGACACCCTCTGCGGCCGCCGGCGAGTGTACCCGCCGGGCAGGAGCCGCGATCCATTCGAGCGGCTCGCTCAAAGCTGGCTTAGCGGCCCGCCCGACTCGACGCGCGGGTCTTCGATGGCTGCACGCTCCGACTATCTGGTGCGCCAGGTG
This sequence comes from Anaerolineae bacterium, assembly GCA_041479415.1. Lineage (GTDB taxonomy): Bacteria > Chloroflexota > Anaerolineae > Anaerolineales > RBG-16-64-43 > RBG-16-64-43. The sequence continues at coordinate 3,656 of JBGOXY010000087.1, read as the reverse complement.
GCGGCAAGCGGCGCGCGTGGCGTCGTTTTCTACCTGGTCAAGTTCTGCGAACCCGAACTATTCTATCTGCCTACGCTGCGCAAAGCGCTGCAACGCAAAGGAGTCCCATCGGTCGTGCTCGAGGTGGATTTGAATGACGCGCTTTCGCAGCAGATGCTCACGCGGCTGGATGCGCTGTTGGAGATGATTCCATGAACCCGGCGGCCAGCTTGGCGTACGCCTGCAATGCGCGTGTGCTCGGGCCTGCAGCTCTGCGCGCCGCACGCCTGCACGCTGAGTGGCAGGCGCGCGGCGGGGCGGGCCGATCCCCGCACCTCGCGCCCCCGCTGCGCATCGCGCCGCGCTGCAAGGAAATGGTTGCGCGCCACTGGCTGGAGGGCCGATATGTGCAAGGCGTACGCAAGGTGGCCTGGGTCACCTCCGGCGCTCCGGTGGAATTCCTCACTGCCCTGGGTTTCTACCTTCTCTATCCTGAGAATCATGCCGCCATCTGCGGCACCGCCCGCGTCGCGGTGGACCTCGCCGCCGCAGCGGAAGAGGCCGGCTACTCACGCGACCTGTGCTCTTATGTGCGCACCGATCTGGGCAGCCTGTTCTCGGGGCGTACGCCGGTGGGCCGATTACCTCGGCCGGACCTGCTCCTCGCGTGCACCAACATCTGTCAAACGGTGCTCTTCTGGTACCGAGTCCTAGCCGAGCATTTCGGCGTCCCCCTCGTGATTGTCGATACGCCATTTGTGTACGGGGAGGAAGCCTCGCCCAACTCGTTGCGGTATGTCGGGACTCAGATTGACGAGGCGATCGTCGTCGCTGAGAAGGTGGCGGGACGCGCGCTCAGCGCGCGATCGTTCGAGCGCGTCGCCACTCGCAGCCGCCGCGCCACTGAGCTCTGGCTGGAGATTCTGCAGCGCAACCGGCATGTGCCGGCTCCCATATCAGCCTTCGACCAGTTTGTTCTGATGGCACCCATCGTCGAATTGCGCGGTCAGGCCGCCACGGTCGACCTTTACGCCGCAATGTTGTGCGAGGTGGATGAACGCATCCGGCGCGGCGTGGCGAGTGTGCGGGAAGAAAAGTACCGTGTGTTGTGGGATAACCTGCCGATTTGGTTCCGGCTGCGAGCGGTGGCTGAGCTCCTGGCCGAGAGACGAATCGCCGTCGTTGCCTCAACTTACACCAACGCGTGGGGTGAACTGGCGCCCTACCTCGACACGGCCAGCCCCCGCGAGTCGATGATCCGGGCCTACACGTACCCGATCCTCAACCGCGGCACAGGCCACAAGCTGCACATCATGCAGGGCATGATTGACGACTACCACCTGGACGGCGTGATCCTGCATTCCGATCGCTCGTGCAAGCCGTACTCCCTCGGCCAGATGGACCAGCGCGAACGGCTGACCGGCGGCCTGAAGCGGCCGGCCCTGCTGCTCGAGGCCGATCACAACGACATGCGCTGCTACGCGGACGAACAGGCCGCTACGCGGCTGGCGGCGTTTGCCGAGATGCTGGAGGCACAGCGGTGACGGGCGTTAGCGCGCTGGGGATTGACGTCGGCTCAGCCACGGTCAAGGTCGTCGGTGTGGACGATGCGGGGGCGTTGTGCTGGGACGCGTTGGAACCCGCCCAGGCGCGTGCGGAGGTTCAGATCGCCCGCATGGTGGAGGATGCCCGCCGGGCGTGCGACACGCTGGGCGGCGGGAAGGTCTCGCTTATCGCAACGGGGTGTGGGCGAGGCCTCGTGCATCAGGCGGTGCGCGAAGTGACAGAAATCACCTGCCACGCGCGCGGCGTCTTTCGCGAGGTGGGGCATGGTGGCACGCTGGTCGATGTCGGCGGGCAGGACTCCAAGGTGATCGCCATCGACCCGGGCGGGGCGGTGACGGATTTTGCGATGAATGACAAGTGTGCAGCGGGTACTGGCCGGTTTCTCGAGAACGCCGCTCGCCACCTGGGCGTGCCGCTGGAGTCCCTCGGACACGTTGCGCTCGAGGCGCGCGAAGAGGTGCGCATCTCGAGCACGTGCACGGTCTTCGCTGAGTCGGAGATCGTTTCGCTGCTGGCGCATGGAGTAGCCGTGGAGCCGATCGTACGGGGGATACACCGGGCACTGATCCTGCGTCTTGTGGCGATGATTCGGTCGGTCGGGCTCGTTGCGCCGCTCATGCTGTCAGGCGGCGTCGTATGCAACCCGGCGATTGGCACCATGCTTGCGGAAGAGACCGGCCAGCAGGTGGTTTTGCCGCGCCACCCGCAGTTGATGGGCGCTTACGGCGCGGCATTGATCGCGCTTGAGGGGCGATAGCCGTTGTCCTTGGCCTTGATGCGTAGATCATTCACCGCTGCCTGCCCTGGCGGGCTAGGCCAGGGAGAACGCAGAGATCGCGGAGAAACCTTCGACGTCCCCTTCGAGCCGCCCCCCTGGCTGTCATTCCGGGCAATGAGGTGTGGGCGCAGGTCGCGTCGTTCCCACACCGGTATTGAAGAGTGTATGTATTGAAGACTACCTCAGCGTGCGCACAGTGGGGTGTAGGAGTTAGGGGGAGCGGGGAGCGATGCTCCCTGCTCCCCCTATAGAAGAGAATCACCCCCTCCCCATGAATGGGGAGGGGGCAAGGGGGTGGGGCCAACCCACCTCAAGATGTGCAGAAGAAGAGAGCACCGGCTTCCCGCATCGAACCCGAGCGAATGACGAGCTTCTCGTCGACCCGCACCGATTCCGGTGCGGGCTACCTAGGGCCCTCGGCAGCCGTCGCTTCCTCGCGCAGCTTGCGGCGCAGCACTTTGCCCACCAGCGTCTTGGGCAAATCCGCGCGGAACAAAACTCGCTTAGGCACTTTGTACGGCGCCAGGTTTTGGCGGCAGTATGCGATGATCTCATCCGCGCTGGCGCTCTCGCCCTCCTTGAGAGATACAACGGCCACGACTTCCTCGCCTTTCTCCGGCACCGGCATGCCCAACGCGGCGGCCTCGCGCACCTTGGGATGCGCGTAGAGCACCTCCTCAATTTCGCGCGGATAGATGTTGTAGCCGCCGGCGCCCAGGATCATGTCCTTCTTGCGATCGACGATCTGGAAGAAGCCATCCGCATCCATGATCGCCAGATCGCCCGTGTGCAGCCAAGGGCGGCCCCCTGTCGGGTCCGGTCTCAGCACCTGGGCGGTCTCGGCCGGCTGGTTCCAATAGCCGCGCATCACCTGCGGTCCCCGCACACACAGCTCACCTATCTCGCCGGGCGGCAGCACGCGCTCGCCGGTATCGCCGTCCACGATGCAGGCTTCGGTATCAGGCCAGGGAATGCCGATCGTGCCTAGCCGGTTTTCGCCGTAGGCGGTGTTGCTGTGGGTTATCGGCGACGATTCACTCAGCCCATAGCCCTCGATGAGGCGCGCACCGGTGATCTCGTGAAAGCGCTTCTGGACCTCGACCGGCAAGGGTGCCGCGCCGCTGTTGCAGACTTTGAGCGAGCGCAGGTTGTATCGGCTCACCTGCGGGTGGTTGATGATCGCCGCATACATGGCCGGCACGCCCGGGTAGAAGGTCGGCCGGCACGCCTGAATGGTCTTGAGAATGTCCGCCACATCGCGCGGGTCGGGCACCAGTACGGCCGTTCCTGCGCGCAAGGCACCCGGATTCATGCAGCAGGTCATGCCATAGCT
>JBGOXY010000086.1:0-9036 GCA_041479415.1 Anaerolineae bacterium | reverse complement strand
GTGGCGAATCCAGGTGGCGAGTGGCGCTCAGCCCGCCCCCGCAAGGAATTTGTCGACCAGGGCGAGTGCCTCATCCGCCGAGGCATAGGCCACCACACGCAGCGTGGGCGAATCGTTGCCGGTGATCATCTTGGAGACCCGGGCATCGCGGCGGTAGAGGCATAACACAGGCTTTCCGACCCCGAGCGCGTAGGCGATTTCGTATCCGACGCCGTGCGAGGGCGTGCTCACCTCGGCCACCAGCGCCTGGCACTCCTCGATCCAGGCGATATCGCGGTGATAAACCTCGCCCGGGTCGACCACCCGCTCGGCGCGCATGACTTCGGGCCGCGCCAGGTGTGCGGTGAGCACCTCATGGCCGGCCGCCTGCAAGTGGTCGACCAGCGCGCCGTAGATGGCTTCGTCGTTGCGCCCCCCGGTGAGCGAGCACGAGAAGTAGACCTTCATCCATCACCTCATCCGCCAGAATGCCTCGCACTGCCGCACGATTCGCGCCCTCGCCGCCACGCTCTATTTCCCCCTCCCCACGGCCGCGACAAGTCGGTAGAATGGAGGGACGCACCCACTTCATCCCGCAACCAGAGCGATACCACACGATTATGTCGGCCAATCAAATCGTCATTCGTGGCGCGCGCGAGCACAACCTCAAGGACATCGACCTCACGCTTCCGCGCTACAAGTTTATCGTCTTCACTGGCGTGTCCGGCTCGGGCAAGTCGTCGCTCGCCTTCGACACGCTCTTCGCCGAGGGCCAGCGCCGCTACGTCGAGAGCCTCTCCGCCTACGCGCGCCAGTTCCTGGGCCAAATGGAGAAACCGCATGTCGATTACATCGGCGGGCTCTCCCCGGCCATCGCCATCGAGCAGAAAGCGGTCTCCAAGAACCCGCGCTCGACGGTGGGCACGGTCACCGAGATCAGCGACTACCTGCGCGTGCTGTTCGCGCGCAGCGGCACCCCCTACTGCCCCAATTGCGGTCGTGCGGTGGCGCGCCAGACCTCGACCCAGATCGTCGATCAGATTCTATCGCTTCGTCCGGAGACGCGGCTGATGCTGCTCGCGCCAGTCGTGCGCAAACGCAAGGGGACGCACGAGGACGTGCTGGCCGAGGCGCGCGCCTCGGGATTCGTGCGCGCGCGGGTCAACGGTGTGGTCGTCGACCTCGACCAAAGGATCAGCCTTGCCAAGACGCGCAAGCATGACATCGACGTGGTGGTCGACCGGCTGGTGCTGCCCGTCACGCCGGATGAGGACTTCCGCTCGCGGCTGGCGGATTCGGTCGAGACGGCGCTGCGCGTGGGCGGCGGGGCGGTGGTGGTGGACGTGGCCGGCGGCAAGACGCTCGAGATGAGCGAACACAACGCCTGCCCGCACTGCGGGCTCTCGTTCCCGGATCTGGCCCCGCCGATGTTCTCGTTCAACTCGCCGCTGGGCATGTGCCCGGACTGCAACGGCCTGGGCCAGAAATACAGTTTCGACCAGGCCAAGTTCGTCGACGGCGAAAAGTCCATTGCCGAGGGCGCGGTGCTCAGTTGGGGGTCGACCAAGACATCCAAGACCGCACGCATGGTGGCCAAGTCATTCGTCAGCCATTACAAATTCTCCCTCGACACGCCCTGGAAAAAACTTCCCGAGAAAGTGCGCGAAGGCATTCTGTACGGCGACCCGAAGGTGAAGATCCGCTGGGAATGGGGCAACGAGGACGGCGGGCAAGGGTCATGGACTTCTGCGTACGCCGGCACGATTGCCAACACCGAGCGCCGCTATCACCAGACGCAATCGGAAGGTATGCGCGAGTGGTACTCGCGCTTCATGTCGTACCAGCCGTGCCCCTCGTGTCACGGCGCGCGCTTGCGCCCGGAGGCGGCCGCGGTGCGCTTTGCGGGCAAGACCATTATTGAAATATCGGCCATGTCGATCGCGCAGGCCATGGACTTCTTCTCCGCGCTGCACCTCACGCCCGATCAGGAGACGGTGGCGGGTGAGGTGATCAAGGAGATCCGCGCGCGGCTCGAGTTCCTGCTCAACGTCGGGTTGCACTACCTGACCCTCGAGCGCGTCGCGCCGTCGCTCTCGGGCGGCGAGGGCCAGCGCATTCGACTGGCCTCGCAAATCGGCTCCGGGCTGGTGGGCGTGATGTATATCCTGGACGAACCCTCGATCGGGCTGCACGCTCGCGACAACCGGCGCCTGCTGGATTCGCTCCTGCGGCTGCGCGATCTGGGCAACACGGTCATCACCGTCGAGCACGACCGCGAGACGATTCAATCCGCCGACTGGGTTGTGGATATCGGCCCAGGCGCGGGCGTGGAGGGCGGGCGCATCGTGGCGGCCGGAACCCCGGCGGCGATTGCGCGCAACCCGGCCTCGCTCACCGGGCGCTACCTGCGCGGCGAGCTCAAGGTGGCGGCGGGCACGGCCCAGGCCGGCGCGTGCAACGGGCGGCGCTGCCCGAACGATCACTGGCTGGTGCTGCACGGCGCCCGCCACAACAACCTGAAGAACATCGACGCGCGCTTCCCGGTGGGGCTGTTCACCTGCGTCACCGGCGTCTCGGGCTCGGGCAAGTCGTCGCTGATTGCGGAGACGCTCTACCCGGCGCTCGCCGCGCGGCTGCACGGCTCGATCGACCGGCCGGGCCCGTTCCGCCGCATCGAGGGGCTCGACTTCTTCGACAAAGTGGTCAACATCACGCAGGACCCGATCGGACGCACGCCGCGCTCGAACCCGGCCACCTACATCGGCCTGTATGACGACATCCGCATGATCCTGGCGCAAGTGCCGGAGGCCAAGGCGCGCGGGTACGCGGCTGGGCGCTTCTCCTTCAATGTGAAGGGCGGGCGCTGTGAGGCTTGCCAGGGGCATGGGCAGAAGCGGGTCGAGATGCACTTCCTGCCGGATGTATGGATCACCTGCGACGCGTGCAAGGGCACGCGCTTCAACCGCGAAACGCTGCAGATCAAGTTCAAAGGGCGCTCGATCGCCGAGGTGCTCGACATGGACGTGCAGCAGGCGTTCAAGTTCTTCGGCGCATTCCCAACCGTAAAGCGCCTTTTAGGCACGTTGCACGACGTGGGGCTCGACTACGTCAAGCTTGGCCAATCGGCGACGACGCTCTCGGGCGGCGAGGCGCAGCGCGTCAAGCTGGCCAAGGAGCTGGCGCGCGTTGCGACCGGGCGCACGCTGTACATCCTCGATGAGCCGACGACCGGGCTGCACTTTGCAGATATTCAGAAGCTGCTCGACGTGCTGCACCGGCTGACGGACGCCGGCAACACGGTGATCGTCATCGAGCACAACCTGGACGTGATCAAGACGGCAGATTGGATCGTCGATCTCGGGCCGGAGGGTGGCGAGGGCGGCGGGCGGATCGTGGCGGAGGGCGCGCCGGAGGACGTGGCGCAGGCGGAGGGTTCGTTCACTGCGCGCTACGTGCGCGAGGCGCTGGCGGAGATGGTCGCGTGACCGAGCCGCAGCAGTTCCTGGATGCCGTGCGCGCCGGAGATCTGGAGGCGGTCCGCAAGGCTGCGCGCGAGTCACCCGCGCTGCTGAACACCAATGACGCGAACGGCGTGAGCGCCGTCATGCTCGGGATGTATCACGGGCACGCGGACGTCTCGCGACTCCTGGCCGAGATGGGCTCTGAGATTGGCCCGTTCGAGGCGTGCGTACTTGGGCAGGCGGATCAACTTAAGGCGATGCTCGCCGCGGACCGCGACCTTATTGGGCGCTACACGCCGGATGGGTTCACGCTGCTGCATCTCGCGGCCTTCTTCGGCCAGCCCGAAGTTGCCGAGATGCTCCTTGCCGCAGGCGCCGACGCGAACGCCGAGGCACGCAACAAGATACGCGTGCGTCCATTGCACTCGGCCGCAGCTGCCGACCAGACACGGATTGCACTCGTGCTCATCGCACATGGCGCAGACGTCAAAGCCCGCCAGGAGGGCGGCTTCACGCCGCTCCACGCCGCAACGCAGAACGGAAACCTGGATCTCGTGCGCGCGCTGCTCGACCATGGCGCCGACCCCTCCGCGCGCACGGACGACGGTAAGACGGCGGAGGAGCTGGCGAGGGAGAGGGGGCACATGGAGGTAGCGCTGCTGCTTGAACCTCGCGCCACAACTCCTTAGGCTCGCCACCCCCTGCTCGGATTGCCTGTTGACCGGATGAGCCAAATCGGCACGACTACCCCCTGTTAGAATCTCTCCATGCCTGCCCCCATCCGCCTCGTGCATTTCGCCGACTTGCACGTCGGCATGGAAAACTACGGCAAGCTTGACCCCGCCACCGGCACCTCCAGCCGCGTGCGCGATTTTCTCGATCGGCTGGATGAGGTGGTCGAGTACGCGCTCACGCACGATGCGGACCTCGCCGTCTTCGCCGGCGACGCCTTCAAGACACGCGACCCCGAACCCACCCAACAGCGCGAGTTCGCCCGGCGCATCAAACGCCTGGCCGACCGCGTGCCCACATTGCTGCTGGTCGGCAACCACGATTTGCCCGGCTCGACCCAGAAGGCCACCAGCGTCGACATTTTCCGCGCGCTCGATGTGCCCAACATCATCGTCGGCCACAGGCCCGAGAGCCGGGTGGTCGAGACCGCGCGCGGACCGGTCTTCCTCGCCTGGGTTCCGTATCCCACACGCAACCGCCTCCTGAGCGACGAGGAGCACCGCGGCAAGTCGGTCGAGGAGCTCGACCAGGCCTTGCGCGCGGCGGTGATCGAGACGCTCGACGAGTTGGCCCAGGCTGCCGGCACGGCCGACATGCCGCGCGTCCTGGCCGGGCACTTCTCGGTGGGCGAGGCGCGCTACGGCTCAGAGCGCAGCGTGATGCTCGGCCGCGACGTCAGCGTCTCGCGCTCGACGCTCGCCGTGCCGGCGTGGGATTACATCGCGCTCGGCCACATCCACCGCCACCAGGTTCTGGCGGGCAACACGCCCGGCGAACCGATTCTTGCTTATTCCGGCTCGCTCGAGCGCATCGACTTCGGCGAGGAGAAGGAAGCCAAGGGTTTCTGCTGGGTGGAACTCGCGCGCGGCGCGACGGACATGAACTTCCTGCCGGTGCACGCGCGGCCGTTTATCACACTGCGCGCGGACTTGCAGGAAGCGGACGACCCGACCGCGCACGCCGTATCCAGCCTTGCCGCGCGCGCTGATGAGGTGGCAGGCGCCGTCGTGCGGGCGATCGTCACGCTGCGCCACGACCAACTCGCGCAGTTCGATGCACGCGAGGTCGAGCGGCTGCTGGCAGCCGCCTCGCACCTCTCGATCGAAAAGGACATCACCTCGCCGGTGCGCGCGCGCCTGGGGAGTGACGCCGCCGAAAGCCTGACCCCCCGCGAGTTGCTCGAACGCTACTTCGCGCTGCGCAGCACGCCGCCCGAGCGCCTGGCGCGCCTCCTGGCCGCGGCCGAGTCGTTGATCGAATCAGATTCTCCCGGCTAGGCTCTTGCCCAAGGGTCAATGATGCCCGCGCATTGGCGGCGAACTCATGTGCATCGACCCTACCCTTACTCCCCCTTTGCAGGGCAGGCTCCCCGCGCTGCGGGGAGGGGAAGAGGTTTTTATTTGTATGTGGGGACGCTTTGTGTCCCCACATACACACGGTGTTACGAAATCGTTTAGGCTTAGCCGTTCGGAGGGCGGACCAACCGATGCATTGCCAACTCCCATTGGCCGACCAGTGCCAAGTGCAATCGCTCACTCACGGTGCGGCTCGTCCGTGCGCGACATTGATGCGAAGGCTCGACGCACCTGACCATTGGGAATGCATGCTATGCCCACTCCAGACTCGTTCTTGAACATTGTGGTTGAAGCATGATCCCGCTGCGCCTCGAGCTGCACAACTTTCTCGCCTACAAGGACCCCGACCCGCTCAACCTGGAGGGTGTGCACATCGCCTGCATCTCGGGCGAGAACGGCGCAGGCAAGTCGTCGCTGCTGGATGCGATCACCTGGGCGCTGTGGGGCAAGGCGCGCAGCTCATCGCCCGACGACCTGATCCATCAGGGCGAACGAGAGATGCGTGTGGTGTTCACGTTCGAGCTCGCCGGCCAGCGCTACCGGGTTATCCGCCAGCGGCGGGCCGAGGGCAAGGTGGGCACATCGCTCCTCGAGCTGCAAGCTCTGGATTCTTCGTCCGCCGATTGGCGCAGCCTCTCAGAGCACACGCTGAGGCAGACACAGGACCGTCTCACCAGCCTCCTGCACATGGACTACGACACGTTCGTCAACTCGGCCTACCTTGCGCAGGGCCGAGCGGACGAGTTCACCGCCAAGCCGCCAGTGCAACGCATCCAAATCCTGGCGACGATTCTCGGATTGGACCGCTGGCAAGAATTCGAGGAGCGCGCCAAGGTCCGCCTGCGCGCAACGAAAGAGGCCGCTTCGCGAATGGACGCGTGGCTCGAGGAAATTCGGTGCGAGGTCGAGCGCCGCGCCGAATTCCTAGGCGAGTTGAACGCGGCGCAGAACGAGGCTGAGGCCAAGGCCTCGCACCTGGCGAGCCTCGAGCAAGCCTGGGCCGCGGTCGAGCAAGTGGGGCTCATGCGCGCCAACCTCGAGAAGCAGCAGGCTGAGTCGACTCGCCGGCTAGTGGCGGATCGGCACGAGTTGCAGGAAGCAACGCGCGAAACCGAAGCGCTGCGCGTGAAGGCCGATCGCCGCGCGATCGAAAGTCAAGCCAATGAGCTGGAGCGCCAACGTAAGGCGGCGCAGGCGGCCCGCGCGCAATGGGAAGAGGCGAACGAAAGGTCCAAACAGCTCGGCGAGTTAGCGGGCACACTCCGTGGCGAGAACGCGAGCCTGGCGCCCGAGACCGAACCGATCAAAGCGCGCATCGCAACGCTCATGGCGGCTCGCGAACCGCAATGCCCCACCTGCGGGCAGCCGCTCGACGAGATCCATCGCGAGGCGATCCTGGCCGGCCTGCACGACGAGGTCGAGGCACGGCGCGAGAAATTCAAGGCCAACAAGGCGCGGCTGCAAGAGGTGACGAACGCACTCGCTGCGCTGCAGACCGAGATGGCCACGCTGCGGCGACAGATGGACGGGCTGCCCACGCTCGAGCGGCGCATCGCAGAGACGGAGGCGGCTGCGCGCGCGGCGCAGGAGGCGGCCGAGAAGCTGCCTGCCGCGCAGGCGCGTGTCACCAAATGGCAAAAGGCGGTGGCCGAGGCCGAGGCGCAGGGGCAGACGCGCGAACGCGAAGCGGGCGACCTGAGCAAGCGCCTGGCCGAGGCCGAGCAACTGCGCGGGACGCTCGACCAGGCACGCCTCGCCAAGCGCATGGCGGATGAACGCGTGGGCGGCGCGCGCCAACGACTCGCCGCAGTGGATGCACTCAAAGCACAGAGCCACACGCTCGAGGCCGAGGCCCACAGGCAGCGCGACGAGATGGCGCTGTTCGAGGAGTTGCGCGAGGCGTTTGGTCGGCGCGGCATCCCCAACATGATCATCGAGACGGTCGTGCCCGAGGTGGAAGAGGTGGCCAACGCGCTCCTGGCGAAGATGACCGAGGGCCAGATGATGCTGCGCCTCGAGTCGCAGCGTGAGACCAAAGCCGGCGAGACGCGCGAGACGCTCGAGATCATCATTTCCGACGGGCTGGGCACGCGCGCCTATGAGATGTATTCCGGAGGCGAGGCATTCCGCATCAACTTCGCGTTGCGCGTGGCGCTCTCCAAGCTCCTGGCGCGGCGCGCCGGCGCGCAGTTGCGCGCACTCTTCATTGACGAGGGCTTCGGCTCGCAGGATGCGCTCGGCCGTGAGCGGCTGGTGGCGGCGATCAATTCGGTCCAGGATGATTTCGACCGCATATTGGTCATCACCCATCTCGACGAGCTGCGCGACGCGTTCCCCGCCCGCATCGAAGTGACCAAGACGCCCGAGGGCTCGCAACTGAGGCTGGTCTAGATGGCGCCCCGCGGACCATCGCGCGCCCCCACCGCACGCCTCATGCGCTGGTACGCGCGCGCCACGCGCGACCTGCCATGGCGGCGCACGCGCGACCCGTACGCCATCTGGGTCAGCGAGATCATGCTGCAGCAGACCCAGGTGGCGAAGGTCATCCCCTACTACACGCGATTTCTCAAACGCTTCCCAACCCGCGCGGTGCTGGGGCGGGCCTCACTGCGCCAGGTCTTGCGCGCGTGGGAGGGCATGGGTTACTACGCGCGGGCGCGCAACCTGCATCGCGCGGCGCGCGCGATGGCGCCGTTGCCCGTGGCTGTGTGGCCTATCACCGCCGAGGCCTGGCAGCGCGTGCCCGGTGTCGGGCGGTATACCGCCAGCGCGATCGCTTCGATCGCGTTCGGCGAGGTTGTGCCGGTGTTGGATGGAAATACGCGCCGCGTGCTCGCGCGGCTCGATGATTACGCCGGCGATGCGCGATCGGCGCGGGGCGAGGCGCACCTGCTAGGGATTGCAGCGCGTATGATGCCTGCGCGCAACCCGGGCGGGTTCAACCAAGCACTGATGGAATTAGGCGCAACGTTGTGCACGCCGCGTGCGCCGCAATGCCCGCGCTGCCCGCTGCGCGCGGCCTGCCAGGCAAACGCGCGAGGCACGCAGGCGTTGCGGCCGCGGGCGCGAGTCTCACGGCGTGTGCCGCACTTGGACGTGGCCTGCGGCATCGTGTTTCGCGCGGACCGGGTGTTGATTGCCCAGCGGCCAGCCCAGGCGCTGCTGGGCGGCCTGTGGGAGTTCCCGGGCGGCAAGCGTGAGCGCGGCGAGACGCTCGCGGCGTGCCTGAGGCGCGAGCTGCGCGAGGAGTTGGGGATTCGCGTACGCGTCGGGCGGGAGCGCGCGGCGCTCGAGCATGCGTACAGCCACTACAGCATCACGCTGCACGTGTTTGATTGCGCGCTCGTGAGCGGCATGCCGCGCGCGATCCAGGCGGCGGATATACGCTGGGCGCGCGTGCGCGACCTCGGGCGTTACCCGATGGGCAAGCTCGACCGGCAAGTGGCGGGCTCGCTCCGTGAAGAAGAGGCGAGGGAGAGGGCATAGCATGCCTTACGCCTGACCGCACG
>JBGOXY010000085.1:0-9049 GCA_041479415.1 Anaerolineae bacterium | reverse complement strand
CTTCCGCGAGGCGTACCACGCCGGGTGGATGAGATTTCTCGTCTTGCGGATTCTCTCGGCGGCCTCATGACCCTCTGCATCAAACCAGCCACACTGCTCCGCGAAGTCATTAAGGTCCTTGAGACTCCAATACCCTTTGAGTCTCCTTCCTTGGCGGTACACGGTGCGCGGAAACGCCCTCATCATTGCATGCAAGGCGAACTCGAGGGTTGCGCCGATTAGCACACAACCAGCCAGGTAAGCTCTAGCCTCCTTGCAGCGGTCTATTTCAACACGCGCCCTCCCCAGAAACGATGCGAGGGATTCGAATGCGAGGTGACGCATAGCACGGCCTTTCCCACATATCTACAACTTGCCCGGATGCCCCAAGGCCCTTCCCACTTGGGCTGGGGCTCTACTCCATTCTATCTGGGCTACTGGCCAAGCAACAAAACATCGGGCATTGCGCACAATGACCGGGTCAGCCGCGGTGGGCTACCAGGCAGCTTGTCAGCGCTGGTTCTATGCAGGGTGGCACTTCTTGCACTTGCTTACCCAACCTCCGGTCGCGTGCGCAGCATCGAGTGCTGCGGCGAATGTCGCAAAACGGCCGTGCCAGCAGCGATGCTTGTCGGATGCTCCTTTGTGGATCCCTTTGCCATCCTTACAGAAGGAGCAGTGGGAGTAGTGGATTCTGGCCTTGTGGCCTTCCGCTCGCCAATTCTCGTATACGTGGTAACCCATGGCGATTGTCTCCTGAATATGCGGTCAAAGCCAATGGCTGGCCGAGTGCTCACAGAAGTCCGATTTGACGAACTACCATAAACTGAGCTGACCACCTACGAGCCCGATCCATGGGAGGCAATCCAGCCGATCATTGCTCAGATGCCTGCCGAACTCATCATGCGGGAAACGGGATTCGGCCTAAGGCAGGTCTACTACCTCAAGGCAGGGAAGAGGCGACCTTCGAAACTGCGGCTCCCTGCGATCCTAGAGATGGCGTCGAGGTGGTGTTCCGAGCTCTTCGGGATTGACGTCACCGCAAGATAAGTGGTAGGCGAATGTCAAATGGAATGAACGCGTATTCAATGGCGTCGACTGATCCCGGCGATGCCGTGCCAGATGCGAGCATGTCAATCGTGTTGTAGTTCTGATCGACCCCACTGGCCCGCACTACATAATCACCGATTCCGGTGCCAATAGCCATGATTGTGTACTGGCCTCCGAGCGCAGATGTGATGAGGAGTTCCTTCGACATGACAGCATCCGCTCCCAACCCGGACCCGCCGTCGGGCGCAAGGGTGTCATCGAAGTACACACTGTTCGGGATTTCGTTGTAGTAGGTGTCCGATGAGGGGTCATACCCAGATCTGCGACCCTGGGGGTCCGTGACTAGGAGCTCAACCGGGGATTGGGTGGCCATGCTGACCAATCCCTGTCCACCTGCGCCTGGAGGGGATGGCATGATCGACTCGGCGGAAATGCTGACCAATCTCTCTCCGCCTGCTCCCGGCGAGAAGAACCTGATGAATTGGTAGTTGTTACCATAATGAGCCAGAAGAGTGGTGCGACCAAAGATGGGGTCATTGATCGCATGGGTCTCCTGCGAGCCGACCTGCACCTTCCCGGTCGCCACGACATAGTGTCCTTTGTCGTTGACAGCAAGAACCGCGAGGCCACCGCCTCCAAGCACGGCATCGAGCTTTGTATCGTCCCTTCCCTTGAAGGCGGTCACCGACATCTTCAGACTCATTTGCCTCGCGTACACTTCGAGGCTTGTCTCCTTGGGGCCAAGGTCGTACCCAGAATGGAGGCGCAACCACTCGTTGAGCAACTCGGGGTCTGTGTGGAAGGGGAACGGAGCACTCTGCCCCCAGTAGTCGATAATCATTGCTGAACTGCTTAAATTACACCCCCACTTGCCTACGGTGTTGACTTCGTCACCGTAGCCGTAGTTCCCATACGCCTCTCCCCCCCACGGATCTGATGTTTGAAGGAATAGCGGCACGTCGGGCAGCAAGGTCACTGCGTCAACTGCCGGCCCGTAGCACTGTCCGGAGAGGCTCTTAAACCTTAACCGCGTTGTGTATGAGTCTGCAATGACGGGATACTCCAGGTACTCCCACCCCATGCTCGTTTTGCTGTGGCCAGAGGTGTTAAAGGATACGGTGTCGATCAGAGCCGCCCCCCACCAGATCTCTGCGCTCACGACCCTGGGTCCACCGACCGGATTGCCCGCTAGTGCAAACCGCAGCCAGTATGCCCGGCCGGGAATTGTCTGGAGGTCCTGATAAATCGTACCTGCATCACAATAGCCAGCCAGATCCACTGACTGATGGCCGCTTGGAGTCTGCCAGTAGGTGTCCCGCACCTGGTCGATGGAGCCGCTCTCGACTGTCCACCCCCCGAAGACCTGTCCAGCATACCGGGTCGTGGTATCTTGACTCAGAACCGGATCCTCGAAGTCGCCGTTATCGAGGGGGATCCCAGAGTCGGAGTGTGCGAGCGGAGGTGCTGATGCTAGGACCGACCCAGTCGGTCTCGCGCCGGTCAAGTGCCCCAGCGCGATAGTGGCGACGAGGGCAATACTTCGGAGTAGGGTTGGACGGTTGTGCATTCTGGAATGCCCCCCGGTTGAAATCAGAGCACGACCCACAGTCACATTCAGTTCCCTGACTTCGGTTTTCTCCTATTCTATACGCGTACGCCAAACGCGCAAGCGGGGGAGGCTTCTTTCCTTAAAGTCCGCCACCTTGATCGCCACAACCCAACATGGATCGCAGGATAGAAATGCACACAAATCCCACCCCATAACATATCCCCGCTTTCGTTGACTTTCACTTGACCGCCTCGTACAATCGCCCTCGACTCTATCCATTCTTGTACGCATGCAGGAGGCCGGCATGACCGAACGCAACGTCGTCTCCACCTCGGGCGCTCCCAAACCCATCGGGCCATATTCCGTCGGCATCCGCTGCGGCGGCTGGGTCTACCTCTCGGGGCAGCTCGGGCTCGACCCGGCAACCAACGAGATGGTAGCTGGCGGCGTGGAAACCGAGACTCGCCGCTCGCTGCAGAACCTCTCGGCCGGGCTTAAGGCGGCAGGAGCATCTCTCGCGAGCGTGGTCAAAACGACGGTTTTCTTGCGCGACATGGCCGACTTTGCCAAGATGAACGCGGTCTACGGCGAGTTCTTCACCTCCGAGCCGCCGGCGCGCTCAACGGTTCAGGTGGCCGCCTTGCCGCGCAACGGTGCCGTGGAAATCGATTGTGTGGCGCTGGTCGAGTGATGTCGGCCTCTTCCGCACCGGCCGCCGGCTCGCGTGAGTTAATCCTGGTCGTCGACGACGAGGCGCACATCGTGGACCTGGTGCGCCTGTATCTCGAACGCGAAGGCTATCGCGTGCGCAGCGCAGCCAACGGCCAAGCGGCGCTCAGCGAGGTGCACAGCCACCCGCCGGCCATGGTCATCCTGGATGTGATGCTGCCGGGGATGGATGGCTTCGAGGTCTGCCGGCGGCTGCGGGCGGAATCGCAGGTGCCGGTGCTGATGCTCACCGCGCGCGATGAAGACCTCGACAAGATTGTCGGGCTGGAACTCGGCGCCGATGACTACCTGACCAAACCCTTCAACCCGCGCGAGGTGGTAGCCCGCGTGCGCGCCATCCTGCGCCGCGCCGAGCCGGCCGCAGCGGGAGAGGCCGTGGTCCACGTTGGAGATCTTGTCGTGGATGCGGCGCGGCGCGAGGTCACCGTGGGGGAGCGGCAGGTGGACCTGCGGGCCAAGGAGTTCGATTTGCTGCTGCACCTGGCGCGTCACCGCGGGTTGGTGCGCACGCGCGAGCAACTGCTGAGCCAGGTGTGGGGCTACGATTTCGAGGGTCAAACGCGTACGGTGGATGTGCATATGGCCCACCTGCGCAAAAAGATTGCCGGGGCCACCGTGCACATCGAGACGGTGACCGGCGTGGGTTACAAGCTCGTCGTCCCCGGCGAGCGCTAGGCCGCCCATGTTTTCCTCGCTGCGTTCGCGCCTGCTGGCTTCCTATCTCTTCCTTACGCTGCTCGTCCTGACCATCGTCGCCGCGGCGGCGGTCGTATTCCTGTTGCGCTTTCCCAGCCCCACGCGCCAGGTGCTCTCGCGCCTGGCGCAGGCGGTGGAGGTGGCCGAGCGCCTGCCCGGGGTGAGGCTCGATGACAACCCAGCGCTGGTGCGCGCCGCCGACGCGGCCTTCGACGTGCGCTTCATTATTGTCGATCGCGCTGGCCAAATCCTGGCCGACAGCCGCCCCGCCAGCGGCGCTCCCACGCGGCTGCGGCGCGGTATCGCCGGTCTGAGCACCGCACGCAGCGGCACGTTCGTGGATGCGTCGGGGGCACGCTGGCTTTTCGTCGTGCGACCCCTGGGCGCCGATCGCGGGTTGGCGGCCGCCGAGCTGCAGCCGCCGGCCGGCATCGCTGCAATCATGGCCGATGAAGTGCTTCCGCTCTTTTTCCAGGCTGGGCTGGTGGCGCTCTTCTTCTCACTCGTGCTCGCCTGGCTGATCTCGCGCTGGGTTTCACGCCCAGTGCAAGACCTGGTGAGCGCCACGCGCAGAGTGGCCGAGGGGGAGTTCGAGGTCTCTGTAGCGCGGGCCGGCCCTCAGGAACTTCGCGAGTTGCAGGATTCGTTCTCTGAGATGGGCCGCCGCGTCCAGACCAGCCTCAAATCGCAGCGCGACCTGGTGGCCAATGTCTCGCATGAGCTGCGCACGCCGCTGACCTCGATTACCGGATTTGCCCAGGCGATCCTGGAGGGAGCGGCCGCCACGCCCGAGGCTGTGCGCCAAGCCGCCGGCGTCATTCACCAGGAGGCGCAGCGCATGCGTCGCCTGGTGGAGGGGTTACTCGATCTGGCGCGCCTGGAAGCGGGTCTCGCGGCGATGGTCCGCACGCGCCTCGATCTGAGTCCATTGGTGGCGGCCGCCGCGGCACGCTTTGCCCCGCGCGCGCGTGAAGCGGGTGTAACCCTGGATGTCTCCGCTCCCGGCCCTCTGCCAATCTTGGGGGACGCAGACCGCCTGGCGCAAGTGTTCGATAACTTGCTCGAAAACGCGTTGCGTCATACGCCGGCCGGCGGCCGGGTGCGTCTGGAGGCGGGACCCGATGGCTCGTTTGCCGTGTGCCGTGTCTGGGATAACGGCGCGGGCATCCCGAGCGAGGCCTTGGCGCACGTATTCGAGCGCTTTTTCAGGGCGGATCGGGAGGGCCAGGGAGCCGGGCTGGGTCTGGCAATCTGCAAGGACATCATTGAGGCGCATCGTGGGACAATAACCGCCGAAAATGAGCCTAGAGGGGGCGCAGTATTCACGGTGCGCCTGCCGAAGATCGCAGGGGCCGATCAGACCACGGTCCGGCGACGCATCTCGGGAAGCACAAGCCGTCAACCGCCCGGATAAGTGCGGGCAGACATTTACTGCTGGAGGTGTTGGGTGAAGCGAACTGAAATCGTTGTGGTGGTGCTGGTCGTCGGGTTAGTGGCCTGCTTGTGCCTCTCGGTCGGCGCCGTGGGCGCCTGGTTGGCTTACTCGGCGCTGAATGCAATCCCCGCGATCACTAGCGGTCCGGTTGGCCCAACGGAGGTGTTCCAGCCGCGGTCGCTAACGCCCACGCCGCTTGCCGTGGCCAGCCCGCCGCCACAGCGCGCGGGTGAAACGCTCGCCGCGCTCGAGAATGCACAGGTGCCGATCAACGATCTGGTTGAACTCGCGGCACGCCTGGGCGGCAAGCCCGATGTCCCGCGAGTCCTCGCAACCAGCGCCGATCCGATACCCTTGGGGACGCAGCAGACTTTCAATGCATCGAACACCGACACCGACGAGAACTTCACGTTGACTGCCAGCCTGCGTTACGCGACACCTCACGTCTATTTCTGGGTGGAAAACGGGGTGCAGGTCGCCGACGAGGAAATCCAGGCGTTGGTCGATCGATTCGAGAACAAGAGTTACCCGACCGACCGAGAATTCTTCGGTTCGGAATGGACGCCGGGGGTGGACGGTGATCCGCACCTCTACATCCTGTACGCCACCGGCCTGGGTTCGTCGGTGGCTGGCTATTACTCCTCGGTGGATGAATACTCGCCCCTGGCTCATCCGTTCTCGAACGGCCACGAGATGTTCTATATCAATGCCGACAACACCGGGCTGGCGGAGGAGTTCACCTCGGGAGTGCTGGCGCACGAGTTCCAGCATATGATCCACTGGTATCTCGACAGCAACGAGGAATCGTGGTTGAACGAAGGCGCCTCGGAGCTTGCGGCATTTCTCAACGGCTTCGACTTGGGCGGCTTCGATCAGTCCTATGCCGCAAACACCGACGTGCAATTCAACTTCTGGCCGGACATGCACGAAGAGGACACCAGCCCCCATTACGGGGTCGGGTTCCTTTTTCTCGACTACTATCTCAACCGCTTTGGGGCGGAGGCCACCCAGACGCTTGTGCGGGCGGAGGCTAACGGGCTGGAGAGCATCGACCAGGCGCTGGCCGCGCTGGGAGTCGTGGATGATGGAACCAGCCGGGCGATGAAGGCGGAGGATCTCTTCGCCGAATTCGCCACGGCGTTGTATCTTAACGATCCGGCTGTCGCCGACGGGCGGTATGCCTTCACCAATTACCCCGAGGCTCCGATGCCGCGGCTGGCGGAAGTCATTAGCGACTGCCCGACCGGCGTGCAAAATCGGGACGTGGCGCAGTTCGGCATCGACTACATTCAGATCCGCTGCTCGGGCGAGTACCGGTTGCGCTTTGCGGGGGCTTCGACCGTAAGCGCAATACCGGTCGATCCGGCCAACGGCGACTACGCCGTGTGGTCGAACCGCGGCGATGAATCCGACATGTCCCTGACGCGAGCCTTCGACCTGCCCAGTACCGGGCCAATAGTGATGGACCTCAAATTGTGGTTCGACATCGAAGAGGGTTGGGACTACGCCTATGTGGAGGTCTCGACGGATGATGGCCTGACGTGGACGATCCTCCATACGCCCTCAGGAACCAACCTCAACCCGCAGGGAAACAGCTATGGGTGGGGATATACCGGGCTGAGCGGAGGCGGGTCGCAGGCCGAATGGGTGGACGAACAGATCGATCTTTCGGCTTACGCTGGGCAACATGTGATCGTTCGCTTTGAATACATCACGGATGCGGTCTATACCGGCGAAGGGCTACTGCTCGACGACATTCGCCTGCAGGCGGCAGGCTACTCCGCCGATTTCGAGAGTGATCTTGGAGGATGGCAGGCGCAGGGGTTTGTGCGCCTGCAGAACGTACTACCGCAAAGCTATGAGGTGCTGCTCATTAAGGATGGGCGCTCCACCACGGTCACGCCGCTCATCCTGGACGAGCGCATGACGGGTGAAGCGCCGCTGGTGATCGCTCGGGGCGAGCGCGCGGTGCTGGTGGTGATTGGGTCGGCGCGCTTCACACGGCAGCGGGCGCCCTACCAGTTCGAGGTTGTCCCATGAGGGCGGGAGGCAGGCCGCAGCCACAGGGCGCGAGCTAGACCGGCTTCTCGGGGGTGGCGGCGCCGCCGGTCGTGCGCAATTCGCGTAAGCGGGCCTCAAGTTGGGCGCGCTTGGCGACCGCCGCCTCGCGCGCCTGGGCGCGCAGCTCCTCGCCGGAGTACGGGGTCACAATCAACGCGACGGTGGCACCGGCCACGGCGCCGATTATGGTGCCCAGGACAAACGATAAGAACCGCTTCATGCCAAGCTCCTTCTCAGCCAACCAGCGGGCCCGGCCAGCGCCGGGCCTGCGTCACGGGTGTGATCCTTCGTTGAATTAGGACTCGCAGACGCGCACGCCTGATTATACTGCGGCGCGAGGTGCAAGATGGGTGATGAGAACAGCCTTGAGGTGGCACGGCTGGCCGGCGAACTGGCCAGCGGGGACGATCAGCGAGCGGAGCAGGCGGCTCACCGCCTGGCCGCGTATGGCGAGGCGGCGCTCGAGGCGCTGCGGCCGCTGCTGGACTCGGCCCAGGTGGACGGACGCTTCTGGGCCGTGCGCACCTTGGCGCTTGTGGTGGGGCCGCGGGCGGCGACGCTGCGGCTCGAGGCGCTGCGCGACACCGATCGTGAAGTGCGCTTATGCGCGCTGCGTGCAATGTGTGAGCAACCCACGCCGCAGGCCATGGCGGACCTGGCGGCCCACCTGGCCGGGAGCGACCCCATGGCCGCGCGCTTGGCGGGGAATGCGCTCGTCCGCCTGGGGAGTGAGGCGCTCGAGCCGCTGATCGCGGCGCTGCGCGAGGGCGCGCCGCAGACGCGCATTGAGGCCGCGCGAGCTTTGGCGGAGTTGCGCCAGCCCGAGGCGATCGCGCATCTCTTTGCCGCGCTCGAAGACCACTCCACCATAGTGCGACATTGGGCCGAGATCGGACTCGAGCGGCTTGGGCAGAACTACGTGTTCTTCGCGCCGTAGACCCAACCCAACGCACCGATTTCGAACAAGACCCTCGTCCCCGCGTCTATTAGGCGGGGACCCAGGGCTTCGTGCTCTCGTGGTTTCCCGCCAGGGTCACGGGGGAATGACGATCAAAAACCATCACCTCACATTGGCCAGCCACACCCACACTCCCCACATCGCGACCATCACCAGCGAAAGGCCCACCTTGACCACGTAAGATAACCCGCAGCCGGCGGCAGCGCCGGTGGCCGAAGCGACCGCCCTCTTCCAGTTGCGGTGGCGGCGGTACTCCACGAGGATCATGCCCAGCAACCCGGCCAGAAATCCGGCGATGGGCGAGGTCAGCAGCGTCCCCAGCAGCATGAGGCCCAGCCCGACCAGAATGCCGAGAAGCGAGGCGCCGGTGGCGCGCGCCCCCAAGCCCGTCATCCACGTCTCGCTCAACTCGGCCACGACAGCTACACCGGTCATGAGCACAAGGACAACCACGCCGATCCAGTCCATGCCATGCACAAGGCCGTAGCCCAACCCGGCCAGCCAGATGATGGCGACGTCGGGGATGACCGGCAAGAAGGCGCCCACCACACCGATCAACATGACCACCAGGGTGCCGATGACCAAGACCGTT
>JBGOXY010000084.1:0-9163 GCA_041479415.1 Anaerolineae bacterium | reverse complement strand
CGGCCAGAGGGGTCCGGTGAGGCTTCGTCCAACTGGGTGGCGAGTGCGGCAAAATCCCCGGTCGTGGTGAAATTGCCCGGGCGATAACTCAGGCAAGCCGCGAACGACTTCCAATCATCATTTGTAGCCTCCGGCCGCCCCGCCAGCGCCTGTTCACGCACGTGTTCCCGGAAGTCTCCATCGCTCAGCGGTCGGGTGGAAAACCCCACGACGCGCACCTGCGACGGCAGGCGCTTCTTGGTGTACAGGCTGAACAGAGCCGGGATGAGTTTGCGCTGGGTGAGATCGCCCGAAGCCCCGAAGATCACAATCGTGACAGGGAGCTCACCGAGTTCGTGTGCGCTCATGGCGTCTGACCCTCCGCCTTGCGCACGGCATGGCCTCCGAACTGATTGCGCAGTGCGGCCAGCAGCTTGTCGGAGAAAGGTTCGTCCTCCCGCGAGCGGAATCGGCTGGTGAGGGCCATGGAGATAACGGGGATGGAGCAGCCGAGCTCGATCGCCTCCACGACCGTCCAGCGCCCCTCGCCGGAATCTGGGACGTAGGCGGCAATGCCCTCCAGGGTCGGGTTTTCGGCCAATGCGCGAGCGGTGAGGTCCAATAGCCACGAGCGAATGACGCTGCCATGACGCCACAGTTCGGCGATCTGCGGCAAATCGAGGCCAAACTCGGCTTTGTGATTCATGAGTTCGAAGCCTTCGGCGATGGCGCGCATCACACCGTACTCGATTCCGTTGTGAACCATCTTAACGAAGTGCCCCGAGCCCACCGGCCCCATACGCGCCCACCCCCGATCGGGCGCCTCGGCGAGTGTTTCAAGCGCCGGGCGCACGCGCTCCACGGCCTGCGTCTCGCCCCCGACCATCATGCAATAGCCCTCGGCGAGGCCCCACACGCCGCCCGAGGTGCCACAATCGACGAAGAGCAACCCCAACGCGGCCACATCTTTTGCCCGCCGCACTGAATCTTTGTAGAACGAGTTGCCGCCATCGACCACCACATCGCCCGCGGACATCAACGCGGCCACGCGACTTAGCGTGTTCTCGGTCGGATCCCCGGCCGGCACCATCAGCCACACCACTCGCGGCGGCGCCAGCTTCGCTACCAGATCCTCCAGCGAAGCCGCACCGACGGCACCCTCGGCCGCCATCGCCTTCACCACCTCTTGGCGCGGGGCGAAAACCACTACCCGATGCCCGCCCCGGATCAGGCGGCGGGCCATGTTGCCGCCCATCTTGCCTAAGCCAATCATGCCGATTTCCATGTGTCCCTCCTCTGCTTTGGCGAAGCAAGGTGTCCGTTTCAGATAGGCCGTGCCGGCGCGCGTCCCCTTGGCATGCCGATTGAGACCGCGCTTGCCAGGACATTATCACCCAGTCCGATAGCAGGCCCTCGCGCGATACAATCTCCCCCGGCCGTTGAATGCACTGCGCGGCCATTCTGGAGGAATTCCATGACTTCCCTGGCCGAGTTACGAAAAGAAAAAGACGCCTTCTTTGCCGAGGATCCGCACAGCCCGCTGACCTCCGAGCAGAAGAAGAGCTTTCGCGGTTTGAGCTATTTCGAAGAGAACCCGAGCCTGCGATTCGAATTGCCGATCGACCCAATCACCACTGGCGACACCGTCGAAATGCAGACCTCGACCGGCGACATCCAGGAGTATCAGCGGCTGGGCAAAATCCGCTTCACGGTGGACGGGCACGAGTCCGAATTGACCGTCTTCGCGAATGCGCACGGTCCATTCCTCCCCTTCGTCGACTTCCTCGCGGGGAAGGAGACCTACGCCGCGGGACGCTATCTGGAGCCTGAGCTTCTTGGCCAGGACGTGGTGCGCGTCGATTTCAACCTGGCCTACAACCCGTACTGCGCCTACAACGATCGGTGGTCGTGCCCGATCACGCCGATGGAGAATCGACTGCAGGTGCCCATCCTCGCAGGTGAGAAGGCCTTTCAACCCTAGAAGCGACCGTCGAGCGGATGGTCAACACGCCCACTCGAAACAACGAGGGTGCACGAGCGAGACAACCCCTCCGGCCATGTGCCCGTCTGCGTCGTTCACGTGCTCGCCTCGGGCGCGGGTGCCACTCCCCGCCGGATTTCTCGTCAATTACGAGGAAATATCTCGCCAACCCCAGTGACTTTCTTCACTCACACGGCGGAAGCCGATAGCATAGCCTTGTAAGGGGCTACGCCGGCAGCATTGCACATCTTCGCGCCTTGCGACAGGCCAGTTTTCGACGAAATCTGGAGCGCCAGGCGCGCCGGCGACGAAGCGGTGAGCGACCACCGCGGGCCAATAGAATGCACGAACTGAGTGTGACCCAGAGTGTCCTAGACATCGCCCTGACCCACGCTGAGCGGGCCGGTGCGAAGCGCGTGCTAGCGATCGACTTGGTAATTGGGGACTTGGCCTCGATTCTGGATGACTCGGTGCAATTCTACTGGGAGATGATCGCCAAGGGCACGCCGGCCGAAGGCGCCACGCTGCGCTTCACCCGGTTGCCGCTGGAATTGCGCTGCACCGACTGCGGGCGCATCTTCTCACCGGATGCCGACAGCTTCGGCTGCCCCGCCTGCCAAAGCTCCCGCGTGCGGGTCCATCAGGGCGAGGAGCTGCGTGTCGAAAGCATTGAGGTGGAGTGAAATGCCCGCGCGAATACCGATCGTCGAGAACATCCTTTCGGCTAACGACGAGTTGGCCGTGCGCAATCGGGCGGCGTTCGACCGCGCCGCAGTCCTGGCGCTCAACCTGATGGCCTCGCCGGGCGCAGGCAAGACGAGCCTGATCTTGCGCACGCTCGAGGCGCTGCGAGGCCGAGTTCGTCTGGGAGTCATCGAGGGCGACCTGGCCTCTTCCATTGATACAGACCGGGCCAAGGCGGCCGGCATCCCGGCGTTTCAAATCAACACCGGCGGGCAGTGCCACCTGGATGCGGTGATGATCCAGGCCGCGATGCGCGAACTCCCGCTGGGCTCGCTCGACCTAGTAATCATCGAGAACGTTGGCAACCTGGTGTGCCCAATCGAATTCCGCATTGGCAGCCATTTGAGCGTACTGATAGCCTCGATCCCGGAGGGCGACGACAAACCCTACAAGTACCCCTCCGCCTATCGCGGCGTACAGGCATTGGTCGTCAATAAGGTCGATCTCTTGCCCTACGTTCCTTTCCGCATGGACTACTTCCGCGAGGGGGTGGAAGCCCTGAGCCCAGGGCTGGTCACCTTCCCGCTTTCATGCCGCACCGGGGAAGGGTTGGCTGCCTGGGCGGACTGGCTGGTGGCGCGTGTCACAGAGAATCGCTCGCCGGCTGCGCATTAGCGGCATCGTCCAGGGCGTCGGATTCCGGCCTTTCATCTTTGGGCTGGCCCATCGCGGCGGCCTGGGCGGCTACGTGCGTAATACATCCGCCGGCGTGGAGGTCGTGCTGGAAGGCGAGGCCGATGCGGTGGAGGGTTTCCTCGGCCGCTTGAGCACCGAGCTGCCGCCGCTTGCGCACATCGATGCGTTGGCGGTCGAGCCCATGCCGCTTGCCCAACATGCCACGTTCGTCATTCTTGAGTCCCAGGCCCAGGCGGAGGGCGTTCAGCCCATTCCAGCCGACATCGCCTTGTGTGCCGATTGCGAGCGCGAGCTATTCGACCCGCAGGACCGGCGCTACCTGTATCCCTTCATCAACTGCACCAACTGCGGCCCGCGCTTCACGATCATCCGCGGCTTGCCCTATGACCGGCCGCTCACCAGCATGGCGGAATTCGAGACGTGCCCAGCCTGCGCGGCCGAGTATGCGGACCCAGGCAACCGGCGATTCCACGCGCAGCCGGTGGCGTGCCCACGATGTGGACCGCGCCTTTGGATGGCCGACGCTCACGGGAATGAGTCGAGCCAGGGACTGGCCGCCATTCTCGAGGCGCGGCGCAGGCTGCACGAGGGCGCGATCCTTGCCATCCGCGGCCTGGGTGGGTTCCACCTGGCCTGCGACGCTTCGAATGCGCAAGCGGTGGTGGAGTTGAGGCGCAGAAAAGGCCGCGTTGAGAAACCATTTGCCGTGATGGCGACCAGCGTATCCGCAGCCGAGCAACTGGGCACGATCGACGCGACAAGCCGTGCCCTGCTGACCGGTCACGAGAAACCGATCCTCCTACTGCGGAGGATGGCCGGTGCGCCCGTCTGCGAAGAGGTGGCACCCGGCCTCGACCGGCTGGGGGTGATGCTGCCCTACACCCCGTTGCACCGGCTGCTGCTCGATAGACAAGACCCGCGGCTGGCCGCGGAAGCGGTGCCATCGGTGCTGGTGATGACGAGCGGCAATTACTCCGAAGAGCCGATTGCGACCTCGAACGCCGAGGCGATGACGCGCCTGGCTCCACTGGCCGACGCCTTTCTGCTCCACAATCGGGGGATCGAACAGCGTTGCGACGATTCGGTCGTTCTTCCGTTGCCGGCACTCCCGTTCGAGCATGCTCCAACCCGATTCTTTTTGCGCCGCGCGCGCGGGACGGCGCCCTACCCGGTGCGTATGCCCTTCGAGGCACCACCCACCTTGGCGCTGGGCGGCGAGCTGAAGAATACGTTTTGTCTGGCACGCGAACGGGCGGCCTTCCTCAGCCAGCATATCGGCGACATGGAGAACCTCGAGACGCTCGACTCATTTGAGCACACGCTCGGGCTGCTGAGAGAGTTGTTCCGCGTGGAGGCCGAGATCGTCGCGCACGACCTACACCCCGACTATCTCACGACGCGCTGGGCCAACGAACACCGCGCCGGGGCTCATCGCACGGTCGCCGTGCAACATCATCACGCGCACATCGCGGCGTGTATGGCCGAGAATGGGATCGGGCCGGACGAACGCGTGCTGGGGCTGGCTTTCGACGGGACCGGTTTCGGCAGCGACGGCGCGATCTGGGGTGGCGAGGTGCTGCTCGCGTCGTACGCCGGTTTTAAGCGAGTGGCGCACCTCGAGTATCTCCCGCTCGCCGGCGGCGAGGCCGCGATCCGCGAGCCGTGGAAGACTCTGGTCGGGTACGGTCAGGCGCTCGAGTTGGATGTGCAGGGCGCGCGCGGTCTCGCGGGCGTGGAGCCCTCGGCCATCGCCACCATTCGGCAGATGACCCGCCGGCGAGTCAACACGCCGCTCACAAGCAGCCTCGGCCGCCTGTTCGACGCGGTTGCCGTGATCGCGGGCAGGCAGGCCACGGTGAGCTACGAGGCGCAGGCGGCCATCCAGCTGGAGGCTGCTGCCCGCGCCAGCCGCGGCGACGCCCGCCGATATCCCATACTTATCGCGCGCCGCGAGGGCACCCGGCATATTCTCGTGCGCGACATGCTCGAGGCCATGCTGCGTGATGCGCGCGCAGGCGAAAGTCAGGGCGCGATCGGGCTGCGCTTCCACCAAAGCCTGGCGGAGGCTTTCGGCGGGCTGCTGAGTGAGCTGCGCGATGAGACACAGGTAACCACGGTCGCACTTTCGGGCGGTGTATGGCAAAACACGCTATTGCTGGAACTCGCGGTGCGGCAGCTTGTTCAACGAGGGCTCCGCCCTCTGCTCCACTCCAACGTGCCGCCCAACGACGGCGGGCTGTCACTCGGTCAGGCGGCTGCGGCGGTTCACGTCGCGGGAGGTTAGCATGTGCCTGGGCATTCCCGGGAAGATCACCGAAGTGTTCGAGCGCGATGCACTGCGCATGGCCAAGGTCGACTACGGCGGTGTGGTCAAGGAAGCCTGCCTGACTTACGAGCCGGAGGCCCAGGTGGGCGAGTACATTCTGGTGCACGTCGGCTTCGCCATCAGCCGCATGAGCGAGGCCGAGGCCCAGGAGACTCTGCGCCTCATCGGCGAACTGGCCCAATTCGACGACCAGGAGGCTGCCGCGTGAGCGGCGGCGGCGACGTACGGTGAAATTCATCGACGAGTATCGCGATCGCGAGAGCGTGCAACGCCTGCTGGGGGCGCTGCGGTCGAGCGTTACGCGCCACTGGACGCTGATGGAAATCTGCGGCGGGCAGACGCACGCCTTCCTGCGTTTCGGGTTGGATGGGCTCTTGCCGCCGGAAATCGAACTGGTGCATGGCCCCGGTTGTCCGGTGTGCGTGACGCCGGTGGAGCAAATCGACCGGGCGGTGGCCATTGCCGGCCGCGAAGAGGTCATCTTCACTTCCTTCGGCGACATGCTGCGGGTCCCGGGCACAATCTCCGACTTGTTCGCCGTGCGCGCGCGCGGCGGAGACGTACGCGTAGTGTATTCGCCGCTGGACGCGGTCAAGCTGGCACAAGACCATCCGGATCGGCAAGTGGTGTTCTTCGCCATCGGGTTCGAAACCACCGCGCCAGCCAATGCCATGGCGGCGATCGCCGCGCGCGCACGAGGCGTCGGCAACTTCTCGATGCTCGTCTCGCAGGTTTGCGTCCCGCCCGCGATGGAGGCCATCCTGGCCTCACCCCGCAACCGGGTCCAGGCCTTTCTTGCGGCCGGCCACGTGTGTGCCGTGATGGGTTACTGGCAGTATCACCCGATTGCTGCGCGATTCCATGTGCCCATGGCCGTGACCGGCTTTGAACCGGTGGACCTGCTGCGCGGCATGCAGGCCGTGGTCACTCAACTCGAGACCGGGCAAGCCAAGGTGGAAAACGCGTACGGCCGCGTGGTGAGCGAGGCCGGCAACCGCCCTGCGCAGGAAGCGATGGCCAAGGTCTTTGAGCCATGCGACCGTCAGTGGCGAGGGATCGGCGTGATCCCGCACAGCGGGCTGCGCCTCCGGCCGCAGTTCGCCGACCTGGATGCCGAGGCGCGTTTTGATGTCGGCCACGTCGCGGCCAGCGAATCTTCGCTCTGTATCGCGGGCGAAGTGCTGATGGGTCACAAGAAGCCGGCCGACTGCCCGGCGTTCGGGCGCGAATGTACACCGACTTCGCCGCTGGGCGCCCCGATGGTCTCGGCCGAGGGGACGTGCGCTGCATATTTCCGCTACCAAGCGCCCGCAGGAGCAAGCCATGTCTGAAGGTCCTCCCGATTTCGAAGGCTACTCATGCCCGCTGCCTTTCCCGCCCGGCGACCGCGTCGTGTTGGGGCACGGCTCCGGCGGCAGGCTGAGCCGGGATTTGCTGACACGCCTGTTCCTTCCCGCGCTGGGCTCGGCCGCACCGCGTCACCTCAATGATTCCGCTGTGCTGCAGTTCGGCGGCGAGCTACTCGCCTTCACGACCGACTCGCACGTGGTGAGCCCACTCTTCTTCCCCGGCGGCGACATCGGCCGGCTGTCCGTGTGCGGCACCGTCAACGATCTGGCCATGGTCGGCGCACGCCCGATCGCCCTGACCGCAGGCTTCGTGCTCGAAGAAGGCTTGGAGTTCGGCGAACTGGGGCGCATTCTCGAATCGATGGCGCAGGCTGCGCGCGAGGCCGGGGTTTACATCGCCGCCGGCGATACGAAAGTGGTCCAACGCGGCAGCGCCGACAAATTGTTCATCAACACCTCCGGCGTGGGCTGGCTGGCTCCGGGCCAGGCCGTCTCCGGCGCCGGGGCGAAGCCGGGCGACGTGGTGCTACTCTCGGGACCGATCGGGGACCACGGCATGGCGGTCCTTTCCGCACGCGAGGACTTGGGATTCGAGACGGATCTGGTGAGCGATGTGGCGCCGCTCAACCATCTGGTGCGAGCCATGCGCGAGGCCGGACCGGTGAATGCGCTGCGCGACCCGACTCGCGGCGGGTTGGCCACCGCGCTCAAGGAGATCGCCGACCAATCAGCCGTATCGATCGAGCTTCGCGAAGAGGCCATCCCTGTGCGGCCGGCGGTGCGCGCGGCCTGCGAGCTGATGGGCTTCGACCCACTGCATGTGGCCAACGAAGGCAAGCTGGTCGCCTGCGTGCCGGCCGAGGCATCCGAGCGCGTGCTCAAGGCCATGCGAGCGTCTCGCTACGGCGACGAAGCATGCCGCATCGGCGAGGTGGGCCGTGGCGCACCCGGCCGAGTGACGCTGCAGACGGCCATCGGCGGGACGCGATTGATCGACATGCTTGCGGGAGAAATGCTTCCACGCATCTGCTAGCCCTAGGCCAACAACTCGAGAGTCCCCCGTCCAACCCTATCTCACTGAGGGAATTTGATGGCCCGCAGCGATATGCATCAACAATTGGCGGCCATCATCAACCTGGCGCTGGAGGATGGCACTTCGCGAGCGTACCTTGGGCAGAGCTGAACATGCCCAAGTCGGCCGACGCAGACCCCTGGGGGACGGACAACGACGTCGCGGTAAGGCGTGCAACAGCCTAAAGAGCCGAATCCCAAGATTGTGACGAAAATCCCTCAAAAGACCGATGGGTGTATGCCCGAATAGGCTTTCGAGGGCGCTAGACTATTTGGAGGCGAATTGGGTCACTCCTGCCTCGACGCAGCAGAAACGGAGCCTGTGGACTATGAATCCTATGATCATCCCGAAGGCTGCTCTCGACGATTGGGTCAGGCTGCTTCGGTCGAGCTACCGAGTGGTAGCTCCAAAGCCTCTGCACGGCCAGCACGTATTCGGCGAGGTCGGGTCGGCGAGCGAGTTCGACCTGGGCTATCCAACCAGCGTGCTGCCGCCCAAGAAGTACCTCTTCCCGGCACGCGAAGACCTGCTGAAGTTCCGCACGGATGCACAGCAAGTGGAGGCGACGCTCGACGGACCGCGCACGGTGGTTCTGGGCGTTCACACGTGCGACATGCACGCGATGCAGCTCCTGGATCGCGTCATGGCCACCGGTTACAGCGACCAGCACTACCTGGCGCATCGCAACAAGACCACTCTGGTGAGCGTGGAGTGCCTCAAGCCGTGCACGGCGGGTTCGTTTTGCAAGAGCATGGGCACCCTCTCCACACCTGAGGCGTTCGACCTTCACCTGACCGACCTGGGTGATGCCTACGCGGCCGAAGTGGGCAGTGACCGCGGCGCGGCGCTGCTGGTCGGGCTCAAAGCGGCACGCCCCTTCGGCGACAAGGATACGGCGCGCCTCAACCGCGTGATGAGCGACAAGTGGCCGCGCTTCCCGCTGCGGCTGGAGTTCGACGTGACCGAACTCCCCAGCCTGCTTTCGACATCGTACGATAGCGAGTTGTGGAAGGAACTGGGCGAGCGTTGCCTGGCATGCGCCATGTGCACCAACGTGTGTCCCACGTGCTACTGCT
>JBGOXY010000083.1:0-9189 GCA_041479415.1 Anaerolineae bacterium | reverse complement strand
TCGCCGTGGCGCCGCCCGAGACGATGATCTTGACCCAGAACGGCACACAGCCGCAGGCCTCGGTCCCGAACTGCACCCCGTACGAGTCGCGCAGCATCCAATAGCTGAAGTAGGTGCCCGCGTCGGAGGGCGCGCGCAGCGGCACGGTCAAGCGCACCGTGTCGCCGGGCTCGATCGTCTCGGTGAGCTTCAGGCTCTCGGGTCCATCCATCGGATCGCCGCCGGGGTAGTAGAACAACTCGTACTTCGTGTCCCAGGTGCAGGTGCCGATGTTCTTGAGCTCCCAGGTCTTCTTGAAGCCCTCGTTGGGTCTAAAGATCGTGTCGTCGGGAACGTTGATATCCTCCACGAACTCCGCCTGCAGCATGCAGCCGTCCCCGCCAACCGGCGGTTTGACCGGCCCCTTGAGGGTGGCTAGGCGCGTGGGGGTCGCTGTGGCGCGCAGGGTAGCGCCGGGGGCCTGGGTCCCCGTGGTGGGCACGGCGGCCAAGGTCCCTGTCGGTCCTGCCGCGGTGGGCGGGATGGGTGTGGCAGGCAGCGTCGCGCTGGGTGCCTGCAACGTCTGATAGAAGGCGGTCGCCATTTCTTCGGGCGAGGTGGTTGGGGTGGTGAGGGGTGTGGCCGGTGCCGCGCTGCCGCAAGCCGCCAGCACGAGCACAATGACCGCTAGGCCCACTCGCTTAAGTTCAACATTCATCCAGTCCTCCTTGCAGCTGCCCGCGGCCGCGCAGACGATAGGGGTCGCGCCGATCGCGCGGCGGGGAGGGAGCGCCGTCCCGGGCATGCTGGCCGCATTATATCGCTGCGTCTATAGAAGCGGCGGTTGTCGCGTGGCGCGCTGGACACCCCACGGGCCCCAATCCCGGCCGTGGGTGAGGGCTCAGGCCGTCCGGTTGCTCCGTGAGCGGACCTCCACGCGTTGGATGTGGTCTACCTTCACGAAGTCATCCATCGGGCGATGTTCTCGGCGACCTGCTCGACCGCCGCAATGTACTCCTCGCCGGGACGCCGGCTCGCAACAGGTGGGGCAATCTGAATAAGCCGCAGCGCATCCTGGTGCTCCTCGATAAGATCGCGCAGCCGGGAACTCAGCAGAAAGGCGGAGGGAGCCTGCAGTGCCCCCGCCTCGGCCTGAGCCAGAAGATCCGCGACGAAAGCATACGCCTGTGACCAGTGCCGCCACGGGGGCACGTCGCCGTCCTGGGCCAGCACCTGGCTCCAGGCCTTCGGGTCCGCACGGTACTCCACCGGCTTACGGCCGGTCCCCTCCACCAACCCGGCCTGCATCATCTTGTCCGCCGCGCGTCGGATGGAGTAGACAGAGTAGTCCGTCGCCTCGGCGATGGCTCTGGCGCTCGCCCATGCGCCGCGTTGCGAAAGAAGGTAGGTCAGGACGTCCGCCGATAAACCCACGCCGATGCCCAGGCGCATGCGGATCATGAGCGCCGCGGGGTCCCACGCCTTTGGATGGGGATCCCGCAGTGGGCGGTCTCGCCCGCGTGGGCCGGGGGTCAATCCCGCCATCCCCCGCCAGCGGTAGTCCCCGCCCTCGCTGACAGCCATCTGGGCGAACTCCGCTAGTCGCTCGCGGGCTTGGCGCGGGTACCTGGACTGCAGGTTCTTCACCCTCTGGACGCTCAGCACGCCGGAGCCCGTCCTGGCCCAGGAGGCCAGGACATCCTCCAGCCTGCGCTCGTGCTCTCTGAGAGCCAGAGAAACCAGCACCAGGGCCTCCGGGTCAACGATCGATTTGGCCCGCCCAGAGGCCGTGAGGCGCGCGCCGAGGGCGCGCCACTGGACCCAGACCGAGGCGAGAGTTGCCTGGCGGACCCTATCAATGACGGCCCGGCTGATCCTGGGCGACATGGTCAAGGACCTCCCGCAAAAGATGAGCGAACTCCGCGGACACGTCCTGGGTCTTCACCCACTCGGCGGCTGCAGCCAACTCATTGCGCCGGGCGCGAAGCGCCAGCAGATCTTGATAGTGAACGCTCTGAGGGCCCTCACTGTCAACGGCCGCGTACAGCTTGAGGAAGATGAGATCCAGCCGGTGAGCCACACCCAGGCCCAACCCCCCGAATCGCACCCAATGCAGGCGCTTCTCAAAACCCGGAGGCAGCCCTGTCTTCCACTGGGCACCGACGGCCGAGTTCATCCAGTCTACCGACAGGTTGAAGTCTCGCGCTACCCGGGCGGCGGCGCGCAGAAGAGATGCGGGTAACGGATCCGGAGTCTCCATTCGGGCCCGGGCACCTTGTCCCGGCGAACGCACGACGGCGATGATGTTCACATCCTCCGTCAGACGGGAGACGAGTCCCCGCAGAATCAGTGCGGCGCCGCCCACCACGACGATGCGTACCGTCTCTCCCTCGGCCGCCAGCAACTCGCCGACGGCCCCTAGAGCCTCAACGATCCCGGGGCGGGTGCCCTGCCCGATCCCACGCGACCTGTTCTTCATGATGGAACTATTATAATCACTTTAAGTGACAATTGTGCAAGTGGGGGAGGCTGACCCGTGGCTGCAGGTCGTCCAGATCCAGCCGCCCGGCGACCGTCGTTCGGCCGCTACGCGGCATGCTGATGTATCGCGCCCCCCATCGGCGTAAAATGGGGCGAAGAGGCCGTTGACATGATTCGGATTCTGCGCGCTCCCGCATCGCCCGAGCAGATCGAGGAAATGCTCCAACCCCTCTTAGCTTATATCAAGCCGGCCGTGGCTGTGGAGCGCGGTGTTCTCGCGGGCGGCGGCGTGATGCATGCCGACTGCGAATCCGCCCTGCTGGAGGACGGGAGTGCCCAGGAGCGGTAGCCATTCGACCGCATCTGGTCGAAAACCGTGCAATTCGGCGGATGTCAGGTGAGGCTTGTCTGAAAGTCTGTGCGTTCACGGGAAAGCGCAGAATGGTGCACATTTCAGATCGTGTTGAGGTATACATCGAAGTCGGGGCGAAGAGAACCTTCGCCGCGGCGATGGACTGGCCGGGCTGGACCCGCAGCGGCCGGGACGAGGCCGCAGCCCTCAAGGCCCTCGCCGACTACGGCCCACGCTTCGCCCGGGCCATCGCCCCGGCCCGGCTGGGATTTCACGCGCCGCAGGAGTCGGCGGAGTTCTCGGTCGTCGAGCGGCTGAAGGGAACGACCACCACCGACTTCGGCGCCCCCGACGCGAGCCCTGCCAGCGACCGCGCCTCACTGGATGCGGCCGGCCTCCGCCGTGCCCAGGCCGTCCTCAAAGCGTGCTGGCGGGCATTTGACGAGGCGGCGCGCTTGGCGGCAGGACACACGCTCGCAGTAGGGCCTCGCGGCGGTGGGCGGGATTTGGATGCGATCGTGCGCCACATCCTCGAGGCCGAGGCCGCTTATCTCGGGCGCCTGGGCTCTTCATTCAGACTCGACGAACACGCCGAACTGCAATCGGAACAGCGCCGCCTGCGCGCAGGGGTGCTCGCCGGGCTGGCCGCGGCGGCGCGCGGTGAGATCCCTGCCCGTGGACCGCGCGGCGGCCTGCGCTGGAGGCCGCGCTATTTCGTCCGACGGGTGGCCTGGCACCTCCTCGATCATGCTTGGGAAATCGAAGACCGTTCAAAGTAGCCGCTTAATGCGCTCTCGTCTCAAGGAGACCTCGTGTCACGCCGACTCATCCGCCTCGCCCTCATTGCGGCATTCCTCGCTTCGTGTGCCCTCCCCAACGGACTCATCGGGTCGGGCACGCGTGCGACGCGCACCTTCGCGCTGGAGGGCTTCACCGCGCTGGACATTTGCTGTGGCATGCAGGTCGTGCTCTCGGGCGGGGATGTGTTTGCAGTGTCCGTCACCTCCGCCGAAAATGCGCTGTCGGCCTTCCGCGCCACGGTGGTCGGCGACACGCTGCGCCTCGAGCTCGACCCAGCGCAGGGCGGCTCGATCGTCACGGGCAGGCTCGAGGCGCAGGTGACCCTGCCGGTGCTCGAAGCCCTCACCCTGAGCGGCGGAGCTCAGCTCCGCCTGGGCGACAGCGCGCCGCGCGCAGTAGACCTGCGCCTGGATGGCAGCGGCGGGAGCCGGGCCAACCTCGTGGGCATGCCCGTGCAGCGTGCGCAGGTCACACTCAGCGGCGGCGCGTTCGCAGAACTCGCGGTGAGCGAGAATCTCGACTACGACCTCTCGGGCGGCGCGCATCTTGACTATACGGGCAAGCCATCGATCAGCCGCGCGCTGACCTCGGGAGGCGCGAGCGCCACGAGACACTAGCCGGCCGTTCGGCCCGGAGAGCGAGGAGCACTGCATGCGTACTGAGAAAGTGACCGCGGAGTGGCTCGCGGACCAGGCCTTCTTGTTGAAGGACCATAAAGGCTTCCCGATCGTCATGGCCCAGCCGATGGGTGTGCTGGGCGCCGACCTGCTGCCGCTCAGCCTGATCGGCTGCGCGGGCTGGGACGTGATGAGCATCCTGCGCAAGCAGAAGCAGCCCGTTGTGCGCTGTGAAGTGGAGGCCGAGAGTGAGCGCGACGAGGAGCCGCCCTGGCGGTTTCGGCGCATTCGAGTGCTCTATAAGATCTGGGGGGGAGTGGACCCCGCGGCGCTCGAGCGGGCGATTCGTCTGACTGAAGAAAAGTACTGCTCGGTGTTTGTCACGCTCAGAGATGCGGTCGAGATCCAGTCGCGATACGAGATCCTGAGCGAGGAACCGAGCGCTGGCAGCGCAACGTAGATTCCATCCACCGTCACCGCGCGTTGCCAAGAGCATCACGCCTTATGAGCCGCGGCCGAATAGCTGGCGAGGGTGCCGCCCCCGCCCCGCCTCTCGTCCTGCGGATTGCCAAGCCGCACAGTAATCTGCGCTGCTCAGTCAGCAGTGCCGGCCTGGACCGCGACTGAGGGGGAACGAATCAGCTCCAATTGTCGCGCTGGAGGATATCGCAACGCTTGAACAGGAGAACGTCACACACCGCCGACCGGGAATGGCTGCAGGCGCAGGCGAGCTTCGCCTGCGCCGCGCGCATTGCGCCTCGTCCACTAAGGGGCGGGCATGAGGAAGAAGGTCGGGTGGAAGATGAGGGTGGGGATGATGAAGAAGTGGAAGGTGGGTGTCGGCGTGGGCGTTTGACCGACAGTGACCTTGACCCAGAATTCGCCCGGGATGCCGAAGAGCAGGCCATTGTTGTTGCGCAGCTTCCAGTTGCCTTGGTAAGTCCCGTTGCTGCCGGGCGCGATCAGGCTCACCGACAGGTCGACGGTGGCGCCGGGCGCGACAGTGACCGGCACCGGAATGCCTCCCGGGCCGGACATCTGGTCGCCGGCGAAGAACACCAGGTTGTAGGAGCTGGTCCAGGTGCAGGTGCCGACGTTCATCAAACGCCAGGTCTTGACGAAGGCGGCTCCCGGGGCAAACAGCATGCCGTCGGGGACGCTCACGTCGGTGACGAATTGGGCGTGGTCAGTGCAGCCCACGGTGGCGGTGGGCGCTGGCGTGGCGGAGGCGGGCGGCGGGAGGGTGGCCGTGGCGGGTTCGGGTGGCGCGGTGGCCGGTTGTGCTTGGCGAGTGAGCAGTTCCGCATTGACGGTGGCCGCCACTGCCGCATCCGGAGCCAGGGCCGGCGGCGCGGCCTGCAGGCGCAAGTTGCACGCCCCGAGCAGAATGCCCAGGGTGAGTGAGATCAGTATCCGAGTACGCACCTTCACGAGACCTCCTGTGGAGCGGCCACGCCTCGTGATCGGCGCAGCGGATGGATGCGCGATTATACAATGGGCGCACGCCGCTCGGCAGGTATAATCTCCTCAACCTGCGGAGATTCCCCCATGCCCGCTGAAACCCTTAAACCTCGTGTGGACTGGCTTGACGACGAGCGCCGCAAAGACAAAGCCGCGCTCGGCCGCCTGGAAGAGAAACTGGGGGCGGCCGAGGCCGCCCTGACGGCTCAGACCAAGCAAATACAGGAAGTCAGCGCGCAGGTGGCGCGCGTCTACGCCAAGTTCCAGCCCGGGCAGATTGAGGAGTTGCTCTCCCACCATCGCGAGGACTTGCAGCACACGATGGAGAGCTTGGAGAAGCGGCGCCTGGAAGCCGAGGAGAAAGGTGCCAAGGTGCGGGTCGCCGAACGCGAGTCCGCTGAACGCGCGCTGGGCGATATACACCGCCAGCTGGCGGGGCTGACCGAACTCCAGCGCACAGTCGAATCGCGGCGGGAGGAGCAGGC
This sequence comes from Anaerolineae bacterium, assembly GCA_041479415.1. Lineage (GTDB taxonomy): Bacteria > Chloroflexota > Anaerolineae > Anaerolineales > RBG-16-64-43 > RBG-16-64-43. The sequence goes on along the minus strand of JBGOXY010000083.1, from coordinate 3,013 downwards.
GCGGCTCGCTGCCGCGTTACAGGAGACGCGCAAGACGCTCGACGGCCTTGTTCGCCGCGACGAGGAACGCGTGCGGGTCATCGCCGCCATGGAAGAAGTGCGGCGCCAAGACGTGCGCCGCCTGGGCGAGATCCAGGGCGAGAACCAGGCTCAGCGTCAGAAGTTCAACGAGAGCGCTGCGCGCCTGGAAGGCTTGGAGACCGGCGCGCGCCGATTCGAGACGCGCCTGGGAGAGCTCTCCGCCGCGGATCTCGAGCGGCGCAACGCGGCCGCCGTGTGGCAGGAGCAGCAGAACGCTGCGAGCAGCGAGCGCGACCGCCAATGGAAAGAATGGGAGCGCACGTTGGGTTCGCTGGCTGCCAGCATGAAGGACTATTCCGAGCGCATGGAGGCTTACGCCGAGACGCACCGCGCGATGCGCCAGGCGCTCGAGGACACGCGCCAGCTCAGCGAACACAGCGAGCAGCGCCTGCACGAGATGGAAGAGATGCTGCGCCTCTCGACCGACCGCCTGCGCCAGGAGTGGAGCGCCTACTTGGCCGACGATCAGAAGCGCTGGACGGCCCAAGGGCTCACCCAGGACGACCGCTGGCGCGAGCACGACCGTCGCGAGCAGAAGGCGCTCGACCGCCTCGCGCGCGCGGAAGATCAACTGGCGGAGGCCGGCGACCAGGCCCGCGAACGCGAGGCGGGCGATCGCTCCCGGCTCGAGGCACTGGCCAATCTCGTCCACGAATGGCTGGCGCGCCTCGAGAGCGGGCGCTAGCCCGCCACCCGCGGAGCCTCGCATGCGCGTCATCGCCACAGCCGGACACGTCGACCACGGCAAGTCCGCGTTGGTCGAGGCCCTGACCGGCACCCACCCCGATCGTCTCAAAGAAGAACAACAGCGCGAGATGACCATCGATCTCGGCTTCGCCTATTTCAGCCTGCCGGACGGTGAGCTGGTAGGAGTGGTCGACGTCCCGGGCCATCGCGATTTCATCGAGAACATGCTGGCCGGCGTCGGCGGGATCGACGCGGCACTGCTTGTCATCGCCGCCGACGAAGGCGTCATGCCCCAGACTCGCGAGCATCTGGCGATCCTCGACCTGCTGCACGTGCGCGCGGCGGTCGTGGCGCTCAACAAGGCCGACCTGGTGGACGACCCGGAGTGGATGACGCTCGTGCGGCAAGATATCCAGCGCCTGCTCGCTGCGACCGCCCTGGCCGGTTCCGAGATCCTGCCCGTCTCGGCGCGCACGCGGGCCGGGCTGCCTGAACTCGCCGCGGCTCTCACCCGCTGCCTGGCCGCGCAGCCTCGCCGCCCCGATCTCGGCCGGCCGCGCCTGGGCATCGACCGCGCCTTTACCCTGGCCGGATTTGGCACCGTGGTGACCGGCACGCTGCTCGACGGGACGCTCGCCCTGGGCGAGGAGGTTGAGATCCTCCCGGGCGAGGCACGGGCGCGCGTGCGCGGGTTGCAGTCGCATCACACCAAGATCGAGCGCGCACTGCCCGGAAGCCGCGTGGCGGTCAACCTGTCCGGAATCAATGTCGAAGACCTGCGACGCGGGATGACCCTGACCCATCCGGGCACCTACCGTGTCACGCGCTTGGTGGATGTGCAGCTCGACCCGCTGCCCGACTCGGGCCGCGCCCTGGAGCACAACCAGCACTTCAAACTCTTCCTGGCGACGCAAGAAGTGCAGGCGCGCCTGCGGGTGCTCGGCGCGGAGGCCATCCCGCTTGGCCAACCCGGATGGGCCCAGCTCGAATTGAAGGAGGCGGTGGTTGCGGCGCGCGATGATCGCTTTATCCTGCGCCGCCCCTCACCCGGGACAACCGTAGGCGGTGGGCGGGTGATGGAGCCACACCCAGCGCACCGCTACCGCCGGTTCGAGACGTCGGTCATCGCCCGCTTCGAAGCGCTGGCGGCAGGCCAGCCGGCAGAGGTGTTGCTGCAGGCCTCCTCCGCGCTCGGGCTGGCGGCCTGGCGCGATGTGACCGAACGCGCGCGCCTGGCACCCGAGCACGTGAGGCCGGCGCTGGAGGCGCTCCGCGCGCAGGGGACGTTGGTTGTCTTGAGCGGCGACCCGCCGCGCGACGCGGAGGCACTCGTTATCACGCCGTCGCAGCTGGCCACGCTCATCTCTGCACTGACACGCGCCCTGGCGGAATACCACGCGGCCAACCCTTTGCGTCGCGCGATGCCCAAGGAGGAAGTGCGCAGTCGCCTGGCCCTTGAGCCGCGCGCACTGGCCGCGCTGCTGGGGGCCGCGGCGGCCCACGGGCAGGTGGTGGATGTCGGCCAGGGGGTGCGCCTGCCCGATCACGCGCCGCGCTTCTCACAGGGCGAGCAGCAGGCGCTGACCGCTCTCCTCGCGCAGTGCGCGCGCGATCCTTACAACACTCCCTCGGTGAAGATATGCATCCAGGCCGTGGGCGAGCCGGTTTACGCCGCGCTTCTCGATCAGGGCCGGCTGCGCCAGGTCTCAAGCGAGGTGGTCTTGCTGGCCGAGACTTACGAGGTCATGGTCGCGCGCGTGCGCGAGGTGCTGCAGCACAAGGGGACGCTGACCGTGGCCGAGGCGCGCGATCTGTTCGGCACCTCCCGCAAGTATGTCCTGGCGCTGCTTGAGCATCTCGACGCCCAGGGTCTCACCCAGCGCGTCGGCGACGAACGTCGCCTGCGCCCGGGCGCCAAGAGCTGAGCCGCCTCCGGCCGCGAGGGTTTGCCCAGGATCACTCGTTTGTTTGATTGACGCCACCTTGCTTCGGTGCTAGAGTTTGTTTAGAACGATTCGCGCCGGCCGGCGCGGACCGCATCCCCATCGCCCCGAGTTACGGGGCGATTACGTGCCACGAGGTGGAGGATGGCCTTCCTAAGCACGCTCATCGGCAAACCCGTCACAGATGTCAACGGCGACCCCGTCGGCCACCTTGACGACTTGATCGCAACAGTGCGCAGCGACATGCCCCACCCGATCGTCACCGCGCTAGTGATCCGCCGCCCGGGGCAGCGCTGGGTCGT
>JBGOXY010000082.1:0-9214 GCA_041479415.1 Anaerolineae bacterium | reverse complement strand
GCATTCGTCTTCAGCATGGGAGCGGTGTTTCCCCCGTTACCGGTGGCATTGGCAGCCGGGGCGGGCGCGGCGCTGGGCGAACTCTCCGGATACCTGGCGGGGTTCTCCGGGCGCGCGGTGCTCGAGCGATCATCACGCGTCGAGCGCCTGGAACAACTGATGCGCCGCTACGGGGCCTTGACGATCCTGGTGCTAGCGTTAATCCCCAATCCGGTGTTCGACGTGGCAGGAATCATGGCGGGCATCCTGCGGATGCCCGTGCAGAAGTTCCTTTTTTATTGTTGGATTGGCAAGACGCTCAAGATGCTGGCGTTCGCCTTCGCCGGCGCTTACGCGGTGCAGTGGCTTAGGCCCTGAGAAGGGCACGCCGCAGCGTGGCCCGACGCAGCCGATTCCATCGCAGGTCGACGCCGATCCCCGGTCCGGTAGGGACGGTTAGCGTGCTGTCGCTGTTTAGCACGAACGGCTGCTCGATCAAGTCTTCGGCGTAGTATCGATCTGAAGCCGAAAGGTCCCCCGGCAGCCGGAAGTTGGGCAGCGTGGCCAGAGCGACACTGGCCGCGCGCCCGATCCCCGTTTCGAGCATGCCACCGCACCATACCGGAACGGTGCGCTGCGCGCACAGATCGTGGATGCGGCGCGCCTCACCCAAACCTCCGACTCGGGCGGGCTTTATGTTGATGATGCGGCAGGCGCCCACATCGAGTGCGGCCCCGGCACTGGCGGCATCGCCGATGCTTTCGTCCAGGCAGACCGGCGTCCGCAGTTGGGCCTGCAGTCGACTGTGATCGGTCAGTTCCGTCGCCCCCAGCGGCTGCTCGATCATCGCCAAGTCCAATTCGTCGAGCGCTTTGAACACCGGCAGGTCCGAAAGCGAATAGCCTGCGTTCGCGTCCACTTGCAGGGCGAGCCCCGGGAACGCCTTGCGCAGAGCACGCACCTCCTCGACGTCTCGGCCGGGTTTGATTTTGACCTTGACCCGGGCGTACCCGAGGCGCACGTACTCTCCCACGGCCTGCAGCAACGCGGGCGTGCTTTCTTGGATGCCGATGGAGACACCCACCGTTACCCGGTCGCCCGCTCCACCCAGGTATTGGGCCAACGATTGCCCGGCCTGCTTCGCGAACAAATCCCACACTGCGGCCTCAAGCCCGGCTTTGGCCATGGGATGCCCGCGAGCTCCGTCCAGCACCCGCCGAAGTTGTTGTGGTTCCTCCACTTCGGTCGCAAGGGCAGCGGGGATAAGAAAGTCGGTCAGCACGTGCCACACCGTGCTGGTGGTCTCATAGGAGAAATCTGGCCGCTGGCCGGCAACACACTCGCCCCAGCCGTCCGCACCCCGGGCGCAGGCTCGAACCAACACCGCCTCCCGCTCACGAGTGACACCGAAAGAGGTTTCGAACGGCTCGCGCAGGGGCATGCGGATGTGATGGAGTTCGATCGATTCAAGTCGCATGCCTGGATCCTTCCCAGCTTCATATCGCGGCGCACCGGGGTTTGGGAGGTGTGCCGGTCTCACATTGTGGGGGCGGAGGCTTCGCTTGTCAACCGGCGGGCAGGGACCCGCAGCTCATCCAGCGGAGAGGGTCAGCGGACCGCGCCAGATGAAACGCATCAGCCCACGCAGGCCTCGACCATGGCGCAAGTAGTCGAGCCGATCCGCCAGCCGGGCCGGGCGAATGCCGAACCAGCGCGCCAACGCATTCGCCTCACACGTGCGGTTCACGGCGAGGTAGTCGACCCAGTAAGGAGTCAGCGGCGAGTACGGCAGGAGAGCGTCAAGCACGGCGGCGCCCAGGCGCAGGTAGGGCGGCCACACCCGCACTAGAACTCGCGAGCGGCGGCACGCGGCCAACACCGTTTGCACTACTTCGTCAATCGTGAGGTGCTCGGGTCCCCCGATCGAGAGCACCTGCCCAAAGCCTATCTCCTGCTGCAGCGCGAGGTCGATCGCCGCAACCAGGTCACCCACCCACAACGGCTGCAGCAGAGGCTGGCCCTGTGGCACGAAGAACGCCACCGGCATGGCGCTGGCGGCCATCGCGATCACATTGGTGAATGAATCCTCGGGGCCGAAAACCGAGGAGGTGCGCAAGATACAGGTGGGCAGGCCGCTCTCGAGTAGGATGTGTTCGGCGATACCCTTGGCCTGGAGGAAGGGGAAGGCCGAGATGCGGCTGGCACCGATGTGGCTGAGGTAGACCACTCGCCGCACGCCGGCCAGGCGAGCCTGCTCGACAAGCTGCGCCGTTCCTTCCACATCCGTGGCAAGCAGGTCGCGCCGCCGGCGCTCGCCTTCGGCCGAGGCCAGGTGAATGATGGTCTGGACGCCCACCAACGCCGCCCGCAAAGAGCGGGCATCGGAAAGCGAGGCGACCGCGACCTCCGAGCGCCCCGGCGGAAGACCCCGGATGGATCGCGAGGGCCGGAGAAGAAGGCGCAACTCGTAGCCCCGCCGCGAAAGGACCTGGCAGATGGCCCGCCCGATGAAGCCGGTCGCGCCCGTGATCAGCAGACGTTCGGCCATCGCACGAAGCCCCTGGGATTCACGCCGTGCTTACCCCTCCCTGCCGATCTAACCACCCGGCGGATCCTGCTCGATGACCACGCGGTGCTCGATCGGCACGACCTTGGCAAGCATACCCTGGGCCGGGCAATACTTGTCCCGCGAGAGCGCCACTGCCCGGTGCACGGCCTGCGGGTCGATGCCATGTCCGCGCACGCGATACTCGATCACCATGTGCGTGAAGATCTTCGGATGTTCGGCGGCGCGCTGACCCTCCACCCGCACCTCGAAGGCCGTGACCGCCTGCTGCTTCCTGTGCAGAATGGAAATTACATCCATTGCCGTGCACCCGGCCAAGCTGAGGGCCATGAGCTCCATCGGGCGGAACCCGTCCTCGGCCCCACCCACGTCGGCGGCAGCCCCGAGCGGGATGCGAAACCCCGAATCGGCCGTCCCTTCAAACGAGAGACCCCTCTTCCAGACTGCGGCGGCATTCACGGTACGCCTCCCACATCCCCCACGCGGGCCAATGCAGCTTCCAGGTGGTCCCGGTCGATAGCCCCGAGCCACGCCAGGCGCACTTGGCCCTGCGCATCCACCAAGTAAGAAGAGGGCAGCGCCGACGTGCGCAGCAGGCGCATGGCCTCCTCCTGCGGGTCGAGCCCAACGACCAATGCCAGACCGGAGCGCTCGACAAAGTCGCTCACCACCGGTCGCGATTCACCTTGGTTGAGGGCCAGCACCACCAACCCTTGCGAGGCATGGTCGCGGGCGGCCGCCGCAAGCACCGGCATTTCCGCAAGACACGGCGGACACCAGGTTGCCCAAAGGTTGACCAGAACCACCTGGCCTCGGAAGTCCGAAAGGGCCCCTCGCCGATCGGCGAGATCGACAAAGCTCAACTCCGGCGCAGGGTAATCGGCATCGATGGGTACGGCCGAGGGCTGCGCTTGTGAACTGGACAGGCGCCCGAGGCCTACGGCTCCAGCCGCTGCCAGCAGCATCAATCCGCTGCCGAGAGCCGCGAATGAGGTCGTGCGCAGCCACGAGCGGTTCTTGACGACGCTCATCGGATGCCTGCTTTGTCGTCTCCGCTGAGGGCCATCGACCCTGCCGGCATCACGATCACTCGCCCAGCCACAACTGCGCGCGTTGCGGCAAGTCGCGCAGTGTGCCTTGTTCGATCTTGCAGTCCGGCAGCGAATTAGTGAAATAGCGGCCGTAGGATTTGGTGAGGATCCGCCGATCGAACACGACGGCCAACCCGCGGTCGGTGCGCGTGCGAATTAACCGCCCGAACCCCTGGCGGAAACGCAGGATGGCCTCCGGCAGCGAGTATTCCGAGAACGAGTCATCGAAGGTTTCGGAGCGGGCGGCCACGATGGGGTCGCTGGGCACGGAAAACGGCAGGCGCACAATCGCCACGACCGAAAGCGCCTGACCGGGAACATCCACACCCTCCCAGAAGGAACGTGTGCCAAGCAGTACGGCTTGATCGCTGGCGCGAAAGGATTCGAGTAATGAGTGGCGCGAGGCGCCCTCGCCCTGCTCGAATACGGTGACCCCCGCCCGCGCCAGCGGCGCAGCGATCGCCTGATGAGTCTGGCGCAGTTGTGCATAAGAAGTGAACAGAACAAGTGCCCGTCCGCGGCTGGCCTTGCACAACGCAATCAACCCCTGCTCAACTCCGCGTTGATACCCACGCGTATCGTTGGGCTCAGGGATGTCGGACACCAGATAGACCAACGCCGAGTGTTCATAATCGAAGGGCGAGCCCACCACCAGCGTATCGGCCTCATCGGCGTTCAGGCGATGGATCAGATAGTCGAACTCGCCCGCCGCGGTAAGGGTCGCCGACGTCATGATGATGGCCGCCTTCTGGTGCCATAGATGGCGCTCGATAAGTGGACCCACGTGCAGCGGGGCGGCATGCAGCGACATCGTCAGGCGCTCGGATTGAATTCCCACCCAGTTGATGATCAACGGGGAGGGCTCGGCGAAGACCTGATTCATCTGGCTCATCAGAGTCTGCGCCCGCCGCGCCCATCCGAGCAAGTCGGAGGCCAGGTCCTCCCCTTCGGTGGCCCCGCCTCCGGCTCCCGTCATCCGATCGCCGAGGGCAGAGGTGATGCGCCGCACCTCGTCGAGTGCGCCGCGCAAGTTTTCCCACGCAATCTCAACTTCCTCCCACCCCGGGAGGGAGCGCGTCGACGGCAGCAACCGGTAGTCGAGGCCGTATTCGCCGATGGGCGATTCGAGCTGATTTTCGATGAAGCGCCGCAGCGTCTCGAACAGCGTGCGCCCATCGCTCTGGCAGTGTTCCCCGCCCTCGGCCAGGCGTTCGAGCTGCCCGCGCAAGTCGAGTTCGCCGGCCCAGGCGGGAGGTCGCCGCGCCAGCGTGGCCAGCGCACCCAGCAGACCGCTGCGCGAGGCGCCCAGCTCGCGCAGCACGCGGTCGAAATCCGGCTGCGAAAGATGGAAGGCCAGCCCGTCGGTGGCTGCGCTCTCAAGATGATGGGCTTCGTCCACGATCAGGTAGTCGTACTCGGGCAGCACCCGGTTCTCTGCGGCGATATCGGCCACCAGCAGCGAGTGATTCACAATCAGCACGTGCGCGCTCTCCGCGGCCACGCGCGCACGGTAGAACGGACACGTCCCATGTCCGAGCGTCTGACACGTCTCGAGGGTGCACTGCTCATCCTGGGCCGAAAGACGGTCCCACGCCATGCGTTCGGCCGGCCCGCCTAGATTGAGTTCGCCGCGGTCGCCGGTCGTTGTCTGCCGCAGCCAAACCAAGGTCTTTCCCAGGACGCGCATCTCTTCGGGCGTCTCGGGGCCGCGTCGTCGTGCGACCTCAAGTTTGCGCGGGCACAGGTAGTTGGCACGGCCTTTCAGAACGGCGGCGCGGAAATCGAGGTTGAGCGCGGCCTGCAGGTCGGGGACGTCTTTGTTGATGAGCTGGTCCTGCAAGTTGATGGTGTTGGTCGATACGACAACCCGAAGGCCGTTGCGCACGGCCCAGTGAACGGCCGGAACGAGATAGGCCAGGCTCTTGCCGGTGCCCGTGCCGGCTTCAACCAGCAGATGCCGCCCTTCGCTCAGCGCTCGGGCAACGGCTGCGGTCATCTCCAGTTGCTGGGTGCGTCGCTCGTAGCCGGGGAAACGCGAGGCAAGTGCCCCGCCGTCGTCGAGCGTGGCCACCACCTCATCAATATTCAAAGGCGAGGGTTCACTCGCCGGCGACAAGTCCGGTGACTCGGAAGGCCGCAGCGCGGGCAGGTTGAAGAGCGCGGGCGCGGTCAGTGGCCCGATCGCCTCGTGCCCTTGCAGGCGCTCGCCCAGGACATCCTCCAGCGGCTGTCCGCCGCCCCATTCCAGATTCTGGCTGAGCCGGACCAGTTCGGCCAATAGGTCGAGCGACAGGTCCGCCGCGAGTTCGAGCAGCCGCAGAAACACAGCCCGAGTGGCGCGGGCATCATCGAGGGCGCGGTGGGTGGCCGGCAAGATCACCCCGAGGCTGCTGGCCAGCGCCCCCAGGTTGTAGCGCGGAGCCGTGGGCAGGAGAACTGCGGCCAGGTCGTACGTATCGTAAGCCGGGTTGAATTTGAACAGCCCATGGCGTTGGAGAAAGCCGAGGTCGAACCCGATGCTCTGGCCGAGGATCGGCCGTTCTCCAACAAACGGCTCCAATTTGGCGAGCGCCCGGTCGAGACGCGGCGCTTCGGCCACCATCGCGTCCGTGATTCCGGTGAGGTCGGTAATGACGCGCGGGATGGGATGCCCGGGGTTGACCAGCGTGCTCCACTCGTCCTCGACTCGCTCCCCGCGAAAGAGCACGGCGCCGATTTCAATGACGGAGTCGCGCTCCGGACTGAGGCCTGTCGTCTCCAGGTCCAGACAGACGATCGATTTCGGGTTCTTCATGGGCGCAGTGCGCTCGGGCTTTCTAGGGCCGTGGGTCGGCCGAGGTAAGAAGTAAGGGTTCGATTATAGCATTCGAAGTGCGGGCAGCGTGTGGTAAACTGCGCGCACTCTTCGGCGCATCGTCGCCAAGGATTGCCCGTGGGCCGACGTTTCGAGACCCGCCGACATGGACGACGCATCGTATCACCGTGTGTCGGTTATGAACCCGGTCACTCCGAGCTGGGGCGGCTCCCACTCGCCTATGTTCCAAGACTAGCATCGTTCGCTCACGAAATCATCCCACCGTGCAGAAGCACACGGCGAAGGAGGTTTGCATGCGACCCAAGATCACAATCATCGGCGCGGGGTTTACCGGCTCGACCACCGCGCATTGGCTGGCCGCTCAGGAGTTGGGCGATATCGTGCTCCTGGACGTTATGGAAGGCATCCCCCAGGGCAAATCGCTGGACCTGCAGGAGGCGCTGCCAATCATCTCGAGCGACGTGAGTGTACGCGGCACGAACGACTACGCCGACACGGCCGGCTCCGATATCATCGTGATCACTGCCGGGGCGGCGCGCAAACCCGGCATGAGTCGCGAAGACCTTTTGACCACAAACGCCGCCATCGTTCGCAGCGCGGTCGACAACTCGGTGCCCCTCTCGCCCAATGCCATTCTGGTGGTGCTCACCAATCCGCTCGACACGATGGCCTATCTGGCTCACAAGCGCAGCGGTTTTCCCAAAGCGCGGGTGGTCGGTCAGGCGGGCATTCTCGATTCAGCTCGTATGCGTGCATTCGTTGCCATGGAGCTCGGGGTGAGCGTCGAGAACGTCCATACCTACGTGATGGGCGGCCACGGCGATGAGATGGTGCCGCTCACGCGCCACTCCAATGTGGCGGGTGTACCCCTTGCGGAGATGCTGGCCCCCGACCGGCTGCAGGCGATTGTTGAGCGGACGCGCACAGGCGGGGGTGAGATCGTAAACCTGCTCAAGACCGGGAGCGCCTACTACGCCCCGGCCGCCGCCGTAGCCCAAATGGTGGATGCCATCCTTAAGGACAAGCACCTTATCGTCCCCTGTTCCGCGATGCTCGAGGGGGAGTACGGCTTGCGCGACATGTACTTTGGCGTGCCGACGCAGCTCGGCCGCTCGGGCGTGGAGCGAGTCGTCGTAGTCCCGTTAGACGCAACGGAGAAGCATGCCCTGGCCACCTCGGCGGCGCTGGTGCGCGAGAGTCTGGCCACGCTCGAACGGTTGAGCGCCTGAGAGCCTCGCCCGGCCTTCCGGTCTAATCCCAATCTCGCAGTGGAGCGTCTCATGACAACCTACAGTGAAGAATTCAAACTCGTGGCCCGCCCCGGCGAAATCAGTTTCTCCAAGGGGCTGGATGGAGTCATCGTGGCCGAGAGCACCAAGAGTTATGTCGATGGCCTGGGCGGCCGCCTGGTCTACCACGGACACCCGATTGAAGAGTTGGCCGAGAAATCCACATTCGAAGAAGTGTTCTTCCTTCTTCTCTACGACCGGCTGCCGGCGGCCGCCGAGCTCGCCCAGTTCACCGGGCGCATGCAGAAGGATCGCGAGATCCCGGAGGAGGTCTACGCCCTCGTCCGCGATCAGGCCGCCCGGCGCGGGGTTCATCCGATGACCGTCCTGCGCACGGCGATCTCGGCGCTGGCGGTCTTCGACGAGCATGCCGAAGAAGACACCCCCCAGACCCATCAGGCCCAGGCGATCCAGATTACCGCCAAGATGGCTACCGTTGCGGCGGCGATCGGGCGCGTTCGGAGCGGCCAGCCGATCGTGCATCCGCGCAGTGATCTCAGCCATGCCGCCAATTACTTCTACATGATGATGGGCCGCCTGCCCGACGACTTCGAAGCGCGCCTGATAGACGTGCTGCTGGTATTGCACGCTGACCATGAGAGCAATGCCAGCACCTTCGCCGCACTGGTCGTCAAATCCACCCTGGCCGACATGTACTCGGCCGTGGTCGCGGGGATCGCTGCGCTCAAGGGCCCGCTGCACGGCGGGGCGAACGAGCAGGTGATGAAGATGCTCGAGAGCATCGGCCGCCCGGAGCGAGTCGCGGCCTGGCTCGACGAGGCCATGGCCCAGAAGAAGAAGATCATGGGCTTCGGCCATCGGGTGTATAAGACGATGGACCCGCGGGCCACCATCCTGCGCGGCTACGCTCGCGAGGTGACCCGCCGCGCCGGCACCGAGCACTGGCTGGTCATGGCCGAACAAATCGAAAAGACCATGGTCGAGAAGTTCGGTCAGAAGGGCATCTGGCCCAATGTGGATTTCTTCTCGGGCGTGGTCATGGCGTCTCTGGGAATCGACCCCTCCATGTTCACCCCGTTGTTCGCCGTGGGTCGCAGCGCCGGCTGGGTGGCGCATGCCTGGGAGCAACGCCAAGATAACCGCCTCTTCCGGCCGCGCTTCGTGTACGTCGGGCCCGAAAGCGAGCCTTACGTTCCACTGGCCGAACGCAAGTAGCCGACAACCATTTCGCACAGATTGGGTGAGCCGTCCGCTGTATAATCGGATGGCTCATTCCGTTTTGAGGTGAGTGCGTGAAGCCGCGCATCCTGATCGTCGAGGACGATAGCAGCCTGGTTGAAGGCATGGCCCTCATCCTAGAAGATGCGGGCTACCAGGTGACGACCGCGCACAACGGCAGGGAAGGCCTGGAACGATTCCGCGGCCAAACGCCGGACCTGGTCATCTCCGACGTGATGATGGACGAGATGGACGGGTTCCATATGCTCGACCAGATGCGCAAGGAGCAAGCCGG
>JBGOXY010000081.1:0-9247 GCA_041479415.1 Anaerolineae bacterium | reverse complement strand
CGTCGCGGGGGGCGGCTTGGGCCGCCCCGCGCGACGTTAACCGTTCGGTGCCAGACGGTCTGCTTCTACAGCTCGCGCATGGACCGCAGGCTTGCGGCCGAGTTGAAGCCCAGGGCGTTCTCATCTAAACTACGTGGAGTCCCGGAAGGCATCGTCTGCTCTGCGTGACCGCACGATCCGGCCGCACGCAGCCGCGCGAAAGGATGACGCCATGAAGCCTCTGCGTTGGTACAACCACCTCTCGATTAATCTGTTCTGGCTCGGCCTCAATATCCGCAATACCGCTCTCGGCTCGATCTTCATGCCATACCTGGTCCAGCTTTTTACACCCGCCGCGCAGATCAACACGCGGCTGGGACTGATGCGCGCTGCGGGGCTGGTCATCGCCATGCTGGTGCAACCGGCGGCCGGGCTAATGAGCGATCGTTCCACCTCTCGTTTTGGACGGAGACGGCCGTACATCCTGGCCGGGGCATTGGGTGACCTGCTCTTCCTGGCGGCCATCGCCCTCTCGTGGAACTATGGCTCGCTCTTGATAGCAGTTCTCCTGATCCAACTTACCTCCAACATCTCCCACGGTCCGCTGCAAGGGCTCATTCCAGATCTGGTGCCCGAGGACCAGCGCGGGCGCGCCTCGGCAATCAAGTCTGTCATGGAACTGCTGCCGATCATCCTGGTCGGTATCACCATCGCTAGGCTGGTACAAGCCGGCCACCTGGATTGGGCGATCTTCGCCACCGGCGCGTCGCTGCTCGTCGTGGCAATCATCACCGTCGTTTCCGTGAAAGAAACACCGCTGGCCAAGAAACCGTCCACCCCCTTCTGGCCGCCGATGCTGCGCGTCCTGGGGATGCTGGCCGGCATCGTCGTCGGCGGGATCGCCGGCTTGCTGGGCGGCGGGCTGCTCGGTGGAGTGACGGGTCTGATCACCTCGGCCGTCACCGGCCAACCCACCGCATGGGACTTGTCGGCATATCCGTCGGCTATCTATCCGACCACTCTTCCCGCCGCTGTGGTGATCGGCGTGGGCGGCGGAGTGGCCATGGTCGTCGCCGTGGTGGTCGGGGTGTGGGCGGGTGCGCTGGCCACCCTGGGCGGCGATGCACGCCGCCGATCCTCTTTCACCTGGTGGATCGTCAATCGGCTGATGTTCCTGGCTGCGGCCACCTCGCTCCAGGGCTCCATCTTCTTCTTCTTGATGTATGCCTTCAAGCTGACGGACAAGGCGGCCTCCGGGTTGACCGGCACGCTGACCTCGGTCATTGGTGTCTTCATCCTGGTCGCTGCTTTGGCCAGCGGCTGGCTGGCGGACCGCATCGGGCGCAAGCTGCTGTGCGGATTGAGCGGCATCGCGGCTGCAGCCGGCGGGTTCCTGCTGCTCAGTACCATCTGGTTGCCGAGCCTGCCGATGATTTACATCGCCGGGACGATCATCGGCTTGGGGACGGGCCTGTTCATGACTGCCAACTGGGCCCTAGGGACCGACTTGGTCCCACCTCAAGAGGCCGGGCGTTACCTGGGCGTTTCGAATCTGGCGGGAGCTGGGGCGGGCATCGTCGGAGCGGGAATCGGAGGCTTCGTGGCGGACCTGTTGAATATGTACAAACCCGGGCTGGGCTACTTCGCCATTTTTGCCTGCTACGCGGTGCTGTTCTTGCTCAGCACGCTGGTTCTCGTGCGCGTCCGGCCGCAATCCTCGCAGTGAGCCGAGGATTCACGGCGCGATCCTTCCTGTTGGAGCACGGCCTCGCCGTGCCCTAACGGTTCTCCAGCAACTGAATAGAGATCGGGGGTCAGGTTCGCGTTTGGGCGAAGCTCCGCAGGTGCGGTGGCAGGCGCTCAGCGATGTGCTGCATCACGATCTGCCCTACCTCGCCGTCGCGCGTGTGACGCTCACCCTCATCTCGCGCGCCCAGCGAGTAGGGCTGGCCGAAGCTGAGGCACAGCGCGCCGTCCTCTTCGAATGCGCCCACCGGCACGATGGCCAGCCCGAGGCGAGCCAGCTTGTCAATGAAGCGACCGACGCCGGCCGGAGGCATCATCATCTTACCGGGCGGCGGATCCATCCCCTCGGGCGCAAGGCCGATGACGGGCCGCACCTGGGCGCGCGTCCAGCGCAGGACCTCTCGCACGGCATTGGCGCGCGCCGCAAGTTCCCACGGGCGCGGCGGCATGGGTGGCATCGGGGTGAATCCGTACACGCGCGCGAGTCGATGAAAGAGCCAGGTGCTCAACGGCGTCAGCGTGTGGCTGCGCAGCCAGTCCGGGTAGGTCCAGGCGGTAGCCATCACCCAATGCATCTCGCATGGCACAACCGAAGCCAGCGCAATGGGAATCCACCACACCTTGAACCCGGGCCGGCTGTAATGGTTGAAGGTGAACAACAGGCCGCGTGCACTGGCCGCGCGACCTCCATCGGCGAAAAGTGCCTGGGGATTTCCCTCGACTCGCAGCGAAGAGATGCCGGAGGCCAGGCGGCGCGAATCGCGGGCCAGCGAGCGCGGGCGCCCTGCCAGCACACCCAGGGCAATGGCCAGCGTCGTCCACGGCGGATAGCGGTATGCGGGCACGCGAAGTGATGCGGCGTCGGGTCTCATCGTCAGCACAGCGGGCCAAGTGTAGCCTCGCTCGCAGCATGTGTCCACTCTTGCTGCATGGCGAGGTGAATCGCATCGCCGCGCAAATGCATTCGTGGTAAATTAGCCGAGAACTATCTACCCCGGACGCGGAGGATGAGATGGCCGACGCTCGTTTGCAGCGCTTGCAGGCAGAAATGGAGAAAGAGGCGGCCGATCTGGTCGCGCTGCTCCCCGGCCCCAACCTCAGCTACCTGAGCGGTCTCTCCTTTCACCTGATGGAGCGTCCGGTGGTGGCACTCATCCCGCGGGTGGGCCTCCCGGCGCTGGTGTTACCGGATCTCGAAGCCGCCAAACTCACGGCCAGCCGCATCCCGTTCATTCCGTTTCCCTACGGTGAAGACGAGACGTCGCGGAGCGGCGCCTTCCTGGCCATGGCCAAACGAATGAACGTGGGGGCGCTGAAAGTGGCGGTGGAATACCGGCGCATGCGTGTGCTGGAATTGCGCCTGCTGGAGAAAGCCGCGCCCCAGATGACGACCAGCGAGGCCGACCCACTGCTGGCTCGCGTGCGCATGATCAAGGAGCCGGCCGAGGCCCAGGCCATGCGCGAGGCTGTGCGCATCGCCGAGCGCGCCTTCGAGCAAACGTTGGCCGCCATCCGCGTCGGCGTGAGCGAACTCGAGATCGCGGCTGAGCTCACCCTGCAGACTCTGCGGTCGGGTTCCGACAGCGAATTGCCGTTCGCGCCCATCGTTGCCTCCGGGCCCAATGCCGCGCTCCCGCACTCGCTCCCGGGAGAGCGGTGCCTGCAATCGGGGGATCTCGTGATCGTGGATTGGGGAGCCACGCATCATGGGTACTTCTCGGACCTGACCCGCACGCTGGCCGTCGGCGCACTCAGCGACGAATTGCGTCTGGTTTATGAGACAGTGCGCCGCGCCAACCAGGCCGGGCGAGAAGCCTCCCGCCCAGGGGCCACCGCCGGCGAGGTGGATGCTGCTGCCCGGGCGGTCATTGTTGCGGCTGGCTATGGCGAACGCTTCATCCACCGCACCGGCCACGGGTTGGGGCTCGAGGCCCACGAGGAACCATTCATCAGCGAGGGCAGCGACGTGCGCCTCGAACCCGGTATGACCTTCACGGTTGAGCCTGGCATCTACCTGGCGGGCGTGGGCGGCGTGCGCATCGAGGACGACGTCCTCATCACCGCCGAGGGAGCAGAATCGCTCACTGCCTACCCGCGCGAGCTGGAGGTGATCGCGGGATGACCCGGGCCGAGGACGACCCAGCCCACAGGAACCCAATGCAAACCCAATCCATCCACCCACTCCTGACCCCTGAAGCCAATCGGCCATTTCTCTTCTCGGGCGGGTCCGTCGGCTGCCTGCTCATCCACGGCTTCACCGGCACGCCGAACGAGATGCGCGGCCTGGGGAGGTTCCTCGCGGACGAAGGCCACACAGTGCTGGGTGTACGCCTCTTCGCGCACAGCACCGATCCCCGCGATATGCAGCGTGCGGCCTGGCGCGATTGGGCGGCCTCGGTCGAGGATGGCTACTGGATGTTGCGTGAGGCGGTGCGGGAGGTTGTGGTGCTCGGGCTGTCGATGGGCGGTGCTCTCGCGCTCGAATTGGCCGCGCGGTTGCCGGTAGCGGGCGTTGTGGCCATGAGCACACCTGCCGGTCTGCCCAAGGATTGGCGGCTGAACTTCATTCGCCCGCTCGCCGTGGTCAAGCCTTACATCGGCAAGGGGCCGCCGGATTGGGTCGATGAGTCGGTGGCGGCCGACCACTTCGACTATCCTGAGTATCCAGTGCGTGCCATCGGCGAATTGAAAGCGTTACTTGCCGAGGTGCGCCATACGCTCCCGCGGGTGAAGGTGCCGACGCTGGTCATGCACTCGCGCACCGATGGCGGGGTACCGCCCGAGAATGCGGAGGTGATATTCGCGGGTCTGGGCGCGGCCGAGCGAGAACTCTTGTGGATTGAGCGCTCGGGTCACGTGCTGACCGAGGACGCCGAACATCTCCGCGTCTGGCGCGCCTGCGCCGATTGGGTGCATCGGGTGACACGGAGCCGCGTTTCGTGACCCGCGATCTCCAACGACTGATCCTCTCGCTGACGGTTTGGGCGCTCGGTGAGGGGATGTTCATGTATATCATCCCGCTCTACATCCGCGACCTCGGAGCCACGCCGGCCCAGATCGGCGGCGTGCTCGGCATTGCGGGCATGAGCATGGCCGTCTTGCACGTCCCGGCCGGGTATCTGGCCGACCGCCTTGGCCGCAAACCGGTGATGATTGCCGGGTGGTTTCTGGGCCTGCTGGGCGCGGCGGCGATGTTCCTGGCACCCAGCCTGGCGCTGTTCTCAATGGCCCTGACCCTGTACTACTCCACGATGTTCGTCACCTCGGCCAACAATTCATACATCACCGCCAGCCGGGGAACCTTGAGCGTCGAGCGCGCGTTGACGCTGGTCAGCGCGGCGTACGGCGTGGGGCTGGTTATCTCGCCGGCCCTCGGCGGGTGGATCGCCTCGCTCATGGGTTTGCGGTCCGTGTTTGGCTGGGCGAGTCTGCTCCTGGCGATATCGTGCGCGCTGCTCCTGCCGCTCAGCCCGCAGCCGGTTGAGCCCAAGAAGGAGGAGCGCCGTTACGGCCAGCTCATGGCCAACCGCACCTTTCTAGGGCTTGTGATCCTGATCTTTGCAACCCTCCTGGCGATGTACCTGGGCATCCCCTTGGCCCCCAACTTTCTCCAGGAAGTCCGTTCGGTGCCGGTGGCGACCATCGGCCTGCTCGGCTCGGCCAACGCGCTCGGGATTGTTGTCTTCAATACCATCCTGGGCCGGCGGCACCCGCGGTGGGGATGGATCATCGGCCAAGTGCTTGTCTTCGGCTCGGCTTTGGTCCTGTGGCTGGGCGCTGCGGTTCCGCTCTTCATGCTGGGCTACTTCCTGCGCAGCGGGTTCGGCGTCGCCAAGGGGCTGGCCACCTCGCAGGTCGGGCGCGTGGTCGACGATCACGAAATGGGGATGGCCTATGCCGTTACAGAAACCGCGGGTGCCGGAGCCATCATTCTTGCGCCGGTGATGGCAGGTTTGCTTTATGAACGCGAACCGGCGATGCCCTTCATACTCAGTGCGGCGCTCACCGCGGTGGGCATTCTATTGACGATTCGCTTCGCGCCCCGGAGGGACCGGCACAGCCAAGTGCCGGTGGAGGCCCGTTAGCAACGCGAGGGCAGAGAAGAGCGCGGCCCGGTGCGAACATGCACTGGGCCGTGCGGTCCGGCCACCGTGAAGCCGAGGGGCCGTGGCGGGCATCGAGCGGGAATAAGGAGGCGGCATGCAATCGATCTTTGAATGGGGAACCCGAATTGTCCTAGCGGTACAAGGTTTGGGGTCGTGGGCGCTTGTTCCGATGAAGCTGTTCTCTTTCCTGGGCACGGAGGAATTCTTCCTCGTCCTGATCACGTTGTTGTACTGGTGCGTGAGCGCCCCGCTCGGCATCCGCCTGACCTTTGCCCTCCTCGCGGCGGATACGACCAGCGGGCTGCTCAAGCTCGCCTTCCATACACCGCGTCCGTTCTGGATCAACGCCAGCGTGGAAGTGCGCGCGATTGAAACATCGTATGGCATGCCCTCCGGCCATGCGCTGACCGCAAGCACGGTGTGGCCCTACGTTGCTTATCGCCTGCGGCGGGCCTGGGCCTGGGTAGCGGCCATCGTGTTGGTCGCGCTCATCTCGCTCTCGCGCATGTACCTGGGTGTGCACTTCCCGCACGACGTCATCACGGGCTGGCTCTTCGGTGCGCTGCTGCTGGCGCTCTATATCTGGGCCGAGCGCACGATAGCCCCGCGCCTGGCCAAGGCGAGTCTGGCCCGGCAAATGCTGGTGGCCGTCGCGGCCTCGGCCGTGGTGCTGCTCCTCGGCGCGTTGGTTTTCATTGCTATCGCCAAAGTGACCGACCCGCCAGCCTGGATGGAAGCACTGCGCCGCGTGGTCCCGCCGGAAGACCTCGCGCTCCCGCGCGATCCTTCAGGGTTCATCTCGGATGCCGGCTTGATTCTCGGAATGGGGGTCGGCCTGGCGCTGGCCCGACGCTCGGCACAGTTTGACGCGGGTGGAGTGTTGGGGAAACGCGCGCTGCGCTACATCGTCGGCCTAGCGGGAGTCCTGTTCTTCTGGCGCGGCCTGACGTTTGTTTTCCCAGGGGGGCTGGATGGCCTGGGGATGTTGCTGCGATACGTGCGCTACGCGCTCACCGGGCTGTGGGCAGTGTATCTGGCACCGCTTGTGTTCCTCAAACTGAAGTTGGCTGAGCGCGCCTCGTAAGGGACGCGGTTGAGGCTTTGCGACAGTAGGTGGCACGCTCAACACGCTGTCCGATTAACGACGTTCGGGCACGGGATACCGTGCCCGAACGTGATTCACCATGGTGATGCGGGCGCTCCGCTCTTATTGGCCCTGTCCCTCGCGCATGAACCAACTCCCGCTGCGGTCGCCGGCTTCCTTAGGCGCCCGATCGAAATAGATAAGGAAGACTCGCCCGGCCGAGGTGCGCACGCGGTAGTAATCGCGGCCCACGCCCCACGAACCGCGCCGCGTGGCCGCCCGCGCGTGCGCCTCCTGCATGTTCTCGGCAAATCGGCCGCGCCGCTCGTAATCGTGCCATTCCTCGAGCAGCGCGGCCACCTGGTAACGATCCCCGCGCCAGGTGAAGGCGGCCGGGCAGCCGGGCTTCTTCGACAGCAGCGGGTCCTTGTCGAACTCCGCCTCAATCGGCTCACCGATGAAGTGAGCCTCGCCGGCTGAACTGCTCACGCCCGAACCTCGCCTGGCTATCCGCTGCCCGAGCCGCCGATCATTTTCCGGCAATGAAGTCCTCGGTCCGCTGGCGGGCCTCGTCGTCGGTGAATTGCCTAGGGGGAGTCTTCATGAAGTACGACGAGGGCCCGATCACCGCCCCCTTCACGCCGCGATCGAGTGCCAACTTGGCGCAACGCACGGCATCGATAACCACCCCGGCCGAGTTGGGCGAATCCCACACTTCCAGTTTGAGCTCCACTTCCAGCGGCACATTGCCGAAGGTGGTGCCTTCCATGCGGATGTAGCACATCTTGCGGTCGGTCAACCACGGCACGTAATCGCTCGGCCCAACGTGGACGTTCTCGGGCGGCAGGGTGTAGGGAAGCTGCGAGGTGACGGCGCCGGTCTTGGAGATCTTCTTGGATTCCAGCCGTTCGCGCTCGAGCATGTTGAGGAAATCGGTGTTGCCGCCGAAGTTGAGCTGGTAGGTGCGGTCGAGGCGCACGCCGCGGTCGACGAACAGGTTGGTCAGGGCGCGATGAACGATCGTGGCGCCCACCTGGCTCTTGATGTCATCCCCGATGATGGGCAGCCCGCGTTCCTCGAAGCGCTTCTGCCAGTAGCCCTGGCTGGCAATAAAGACCGGGATGCAGTTGACCATGGCGCACCCGGCCTCGAGGATTTGTTCGACGTACCACTTGGTGGCCATCTCTGAGCCCACCGGAAGATAGCTGACCACGACGTCGGTTTGGGTTTCCTTGAGGATGCGCACAATATCATCGGTCGGCCCGGGGGCCTTCTTGACCACCTCGGAAAGATACTTGCCCAGGCCGTCGTGAGTCATGCCGCGGTAGACCGGCACGCCGAGCTTGGGCACTTCGGCAAAGCGGTAGGTGTTGTTCGGGTAGGCGTAAATCGCTTCCGCCAGATCCTTGCCCACTTTGCCTTCGACGACATCGAAGGCCGCGGTGAACTCGATATCTCCGATGTGATAGCCGCCCAGATTGGCGTGCATCAGGCCGGGGATGAACACCCCGTCGGCGGCGTCGCGATAGAACTGCACCCCCTGCACCAGCGACGAGGCGCAGTTGCCCACGCCGATGATGGCCACACGGACTTTCTTCTCCTCCGACATGCATTCCTCCTCAAACAGCGGGCACGCTGCGTGTTGTGCGGCGAAGCGGCTATGCTATAATCGCGCCACGCCTGCAATGAGTATGAATCCTGCCCTGGCCGTCGACCGTGTGCAGCGCCTTGAGCGCCTGCTTGAGATCAGCCGGGTGCTTGCCACCACGCGCGATCTCCCTCCCCTGATGAAGGCGGTTGTGGACGCGGCCACCGTGCTCACCGACAGTGAAGTCTCCTGCATCTTCCTTTACGACCCCGAAGCCCAACAGTTGCGCCTGGAGTTCGCTCCCTGGCTGTCGCCGGAGGCCACTCAGGCCATTTCGGTGCCCCTCGATCACAGCATCGCGGGGCAGGTGTTCCGCCGCAAGCGTCCGGCGGTGCTACAAGTGCGCGGCCAGGATTCGCGCCCATTGCAGGCCCTGGGGCAGCAACTGGGCTTGCCCACGCGCTCGGTGCTGGCCGTGCCCCTAATCTTTCGCGACAAGGCCATCGGCGTGCTCAAGGCCATGAACAAGGGCGGGGGCTCAGATTATACCGGGGATGACGGTTCCATCCTAGAGACGCTGTCTGTGCTGGCGGCGACGGCCATCGGCAACGTGCGCCTGGTGGAGGATGTACAGGCGGCCTACCACCAGCTCTCCAGCCTCGACCAGGCCAAATCCGACTTCATCGCGATTGCCTCGCACGAATTCCGCACGCCGCTCGGGCTGATCCTCGGGCATGCCACCTT
>JBGOXY010000080.1:0-9327 GCA_041479415.1 Anaerolineae bacterium | reverse complement strand
CACACTTCGGGCAACCTTCAGCATCGATCCCCCAAGTGTCGAGGCGATACGCACTGAACTCGCGACCCAATCCAAGACCGAACGCGTGTATGCCGTCGAGCTCAAGGATTCGGCGGGCGTCGTCCACGCCATCGTCGAGAAGCGCCTGCACATCGCCCGACGATCCGGCGTGGCCTGACCCGCCTCCCTTGAGAGATCCTTGCCGCCTCACAGCGTCTTTTCCACGGACGGGCGGCCTCCCCCTAGAATGGGTAGCTGTTGGACCCCGGGCACTTCCTCGGGGGCATGGGATGTGATTTCGTGGCTTCCGTCGACGAGTTGCTCAACTGGATTGCAGACTGGGGACGGTCCGACTCCCGCATCACCGCGGTGATTCTCGTCGGCTCTCACGCGCGTGGCGCGGCCACCCCCACTTCCGATGTCGACCTGGTGATCCTGACTGACGATCCGCCCAGGCTCCTTGGCGAACACGAGTGGGCCCGGTCTCTCGGCAGTGTGCGGCGCTGGCAGGATGAAGACTGGGGAGTTGTCCGCAGTCGCCGCGTTTGGTACGCCGACGGCTTGGAAGTGGAATTCGGGTTTGCTCTGCCCGCGTGGCTTGCAGAACCACTCGACGAAGGAACGCGCAACGTCGTGCAGCGGGGTTTTCGCGTGGTGTACGACCCGACGGGCACCGTCGCTTCCCGCCTGCATCGCGCGCTCGACGGTGAGGCCGAGAGGCCGTGACACTCAAGGATCCAATAGGGCCGTGCAGGACTTCCGGCTGCGCGAAGGGCACCCTCTGATGCTAAGCGTCTCCCGCCTCACATTCCTCCTGCCGCTTCTCCTTGGATTCTCTTTCAACAGCCTGAGTGCATTCACTGCCTTCTTCTGCGGGCGCCTGGGGAATGCCCGCGGACGAGCGCTCACGTTCGTCCTGCGCAATATCCTGGGCCTACCCGTGTGGACCATTGGCTTCGCACTCGCCGCCCGGACGAGTATGCGGCCGGTTCTTGGTCCTTCCACTGCGAGAGAGGCGGCGGCGTGGATCCTCATTGCATGTGGAAGCGCAATCATCCTGCTCGCGCTCGGTGCTCTGCGAGGCAAGGCTGCCGCTCCCTCCCCTGGCGACGCGCTCGTCGACTATGGGCTGTACGCCCACGTCCGTCATCCTATTCACTCAGCCATGGTGCTGGAGTTTTTCGGGCTGGCGCTGCTCGTGCCGACGCCGCCGGTGCTGCTGGCCTCGATCGCTGGGCTGGGATGGCTGGTCGTACAATCCCGGCTGGAGGAAATGGACCTCTGCCGGCGCATTCCCGCGTATGGCGACTACATGCAGCGTGTGCCGCGCTTCGTGCCACGCGTGAGCTTCAGGCCGCGCCCGAGTGTCGGCCGCAGGTGAACTCATCCGAGAGGGCAGGATGGGCCAGTCGTACGACTCGTCGGATTATCCCGCACGCGGAATGCCGGTTCGCCCGCACATCAGGATGCCAAACGCGTTTGCATCGCCGGCGGCGCACCGCCTGATTCTTCATCGACAGGAGGCTGGTCCATGGTCCGGTCTGCTCCTTCTCGCCGCAGCGAACTGATCGCCTATTTCACACTCACCTTCATCCTCTCTTGGGCGATTGAGATTCCTCTGGCCCTCTCCGCCCAGGGGCTGATCCACCGCTCGCTGCCCATGGCTCTGCACTACCTGGCCTCATTCGGTCCCATGCTGGCGGCCCTGCTCGTTACGCTCTTTTCGCGCGGCCCCTCCGCCATCGGCCGGTTGCTCGCAGGGCTGGCGCGATGGCGCATTCCGCGCCCGTACTACGCATTTGCCATCGCTGCACCGATCCTCATCTTCGCAGGCATCGCCCTCATCACATGGCTCGTGCAAGGCACACCGCCGGACCTCGCGCTGCTCGGCGAAGCCGACTACCTCGGATCGCTGGGCGTCCTTCCAGTACTCGCCTTATGGATGATCACGTTTGGTTTGGGCGAAGAACTCGGTTGGCGAGGCTTTGCCTTGCCCCGCTTGCAGGCCACGCGCTCGGCCCTGGCGGCCTCATTTGTGCTGGGTGCATTCTGGGCGGTCTGGCATCTGCCGGCCATCTTCTATCGCGATACGTACATGGCCATGGGCTGGATGGTCATCCCGATGCTGATCACGGTTGCCGCCGTGGGCTCCGTGGTCTACACCTGGATTTTCAACGGGACACGCGGGAGCCTGCTCGTGATCGTCCTCTTCCACGGCCTGTTCGATTTCTTCTCCGTGTGGCCCGCGGGCCTCATCGGCCCCGGAATGGTCATGACCGTCCTGATGGTCTTTTGGGCAGTGCGCGTGTACAAGGTCTACGGCGCGGAGCATCTCGCGCCTGTCGAGAAAACCGTGGTGTAGTTTCCCCCCGAGGGTTTTGGTCCGTCGCTCGCCGCGCGCGCGGCCTTCGCCCAGCGCACGCATCGCCACGCGGCATCTTCGTGGCGCAATGCCGTGCCGGACGAATTTCTCGCGGGGCTCGACGGGCACTGCGGCTCTGCCGCCGCTCGTCACGCTAGGCGGGCGAGCCCTCCCCGCGCGTCGCCCTGTCGCCGAGCGGCAGGCGGATCACGATCGTCGTCCCCTGGCCCGGCCTGCTTTCAGCCGCGATGGTTCCGCCGTGGCTCGCCACGATCGATCGCGCGATGGCCAGGCCCAGCCCTGAGCCTCCGCTCTCACGCGTCCGTGATCGGTCCGCACGGTACAAGCGCTCAAAGACGTGCGGCAGATCCTCCGGCGCGATCCCCGGCCCCGTGTCGCTCACACGCATCTCGACAGATTCTCCGGATCGGGCTGCCGAAAGTCGGATCTCTCCGTGCGCGGGCGTGTGGCGCAGCGCGTTGCTGAGCAGGTTGCGCAGCACCTGCCCCATGCGGTCCGGGTCGAGCCACGCCTCCCCCACGTCGTCCGCCGGTTCCACCGTGAGGCGAATGTCCTTTTGCGAGGCCTGCGGCTGGAATGCCCGAGCGGCTTCTTCCAAGAGGAGCGAAGGGCGAGCCCGGCGCGGGTTGAAGCGCAGCTCCCCCGCATCGGCGTGCGAGAGGGTCAGCAAGTCGTCGATCAACCGTTCCAGACGCAACGCCTCATCGCGAATCACCGCCATCGTTTCCGGCGTGGGCGGCAGGGTCCCTTCCTCAATGGCATCCGCGTGCCCGAGCACCAGGCTGAGCGGCGTGCGTAACTCGTGCGCGATGTCGGCCGTCATCTGCCGGCGCAGGTTCTGAACGCGGGCCAGTCTCTCGCTCATCAAGTTGAACGAGACGGCCAACTGACCGAGTTCATCGTGCGAACGGACCTCCACCTTCTGCGAGAGGTTACCCTCGGCCACGGCGCGCGTCGCGGCGGTCAACTCCTGGATCGGGCGGGAGAGGGCCCGGGCGAGCACCACGCCCACCACCAGGGAGAGCAGCACCGCGCCCACGGCGCCAAGGGCCAGCGCGGTGTTGATGCGGCCGACCAGCGCCGCCTCGGCCGGGCTGTCGGCGAATCGTTCACGCGCGGCCAGCATCCAGCCCACGGTGTGGCCGTCCACCTCGATCGCGTTCGACCGCGCCAGGTCGTGCTCGGGCACGCGCTCTCCCAGGCGATAGCCCATGCCCGCCGCGACGACCGTGCCGCTGCTGTCGGTCAAGGTCAGAATGCCTGGCGGCCGCCCCGGCGCGGGCCGATCGCTTGGGAAGCCTTCAATCTGGGGCATCTCGTCGGCGATGCCCACCCAGCCCTGATGCTCGCTGTAGTAGGTCTGCAGCCGCTCAACCAGGCCGGCTCGGTATTGGTCAAAGTTGAATTGTCGGAACAGGCGCTGGGTTGTCTGGCCGGCAAGCAGCGCCACCAGCGCCACGCCGAGGAGGCCCACCACGAGAAAAGCCAGGGTCAGTTTCATTCCGAGACGCATGGGCATCTAGTCCTGGGCAAAGCGATAGCCAACGCCATAGACCGTTTCGATGTAGCGCGGCGCCCCCGGGTCGGGCTCGAGTTTGGCGCGCAGGTTGCGGATGTGAACGTCCACGGTGCGCTCGTATCCCTCGTAGGCCGCACCTTGCATGCGGTCGAGAAGTTCAAGACGCGTGAAGGCGCGCCCCGGGGTCGCGATCAGCGCTGCCAGCAGCTCGAATTCGGAGGGCGTCAGGTCCACCGAGCGTTCGCCAACGCGGACCAGATGCAGCTCACGGTCGAGCGTCACCTCGCGGCAGCGCAGCATGGGACCTTCCGGTTCGCTCTGGCCTGCCCGCCGCAACACGGCGCGGATGCGCGCCAGAAGTTCGCGCGGGCGGAAGGGCTTGGTCAGGTAATCGTCGGCGCCGAGTTCGAGACCGACGACCTTGTCGTCCTGGTCGTCGCGAGCGGTCAGCACGATCACCGGCGTGTTGCGCTCGCGGCGGTGATGCTGCAGAAAGGTGTAGCCGTCCATCTCCGGCATCATCAGATCCAGCACGATCAGGTCGGGCTTCTCCTGGCGGGCGACGAACAGTGCCTCGCGCCCGTTGGGCGCGGACACCACGCGATAGCCCTGCTGCGAAAGGTACGCTCGCACCAGGTCAACCAGCCGCGCCTCGTCATCCACCACCAGCACGGTCTTCGTCATTCGTCCTTGTCCTGCCGCGCAGCCCCTTGCCCTAGCGGAGGCACCCGGATGCACGCCTCCGCTGGCCTGTATTCTATCCGTTGAGGTGCATGGCTTCCCGCCACCCGCCGGTGCAAGTTGCGCCGCCGGGCGGAGAACCGCGCGGCCAACCACTCCGCGCTAGGGCTGCGGGGTTCCACCGGCTCGCGCCTGCAACATCGTCAGCAGCGGATTGATGAGGAAAAGCGCGGTGCGATTGGCGCCGCCCGCGCGAGGGGTCCGTGCAGCCTGAGGCGTGGCATTTGGGTTGACTGTCAAACCCTGCCCTCCGCCCCCCTCGAAGCCGCCGGAGAAGACGAAGCCACCTGCGCCTGGGGCACCCTCCGGAGGAGCGCCCGCAAACCCTTGCGGAAATCCTTCGCCTCGTGCGAATCGTGCCCCCGGAGTGGCATCCGCCGCGAGCGCCGGTCGCAGGCCGAGTTTGTCCATGAGCGAACCCAGATCCGCCTGTTTGAGCTGCATTCCATTGATCGCTTCGATCTGGGCTGAGGTCATCGTCTCAATGATCTGATTGGTCAGCGCCTCCAGTTCGGCCGGCGCGGTCGTGTCGCTCTGGCTGAGCGCGCGATAGGCCTGCCACAAAGGCACGAGGGCGGCGGCCTGCTCCGCCGATACGGCGAGGTCGCCCTCCTCCAAGGAGAGCGTCCCGGCTGCAAGTTGGCTGACGACGGGCAGAGCCCCGGTGTAACTTGTGGATAGCTTGCTCGAGGTCGAAGCCTGGCTGGCGCCGGAGGAATTCGCTCCGCTGTCTCCGCCGGTCGTGGTCGACCCGCCCCCGCCGCAGGCCACGAGGCCCAGCACAAGCAACATCGAAATCGCGATCACAACTCCCTTTTTCATTCACATCTCCTTAGTTCGCACGAAACCACCGCGGTGCCCCGGCGAGCAATGCACGCCTTCGGCGTGCGCCCGCGAGAACCCGCCCGCCCACTGCGGCGCTTCTTCTCTACTCGTGGCGTAGCGCCTCGATCGGGTCCAGCATTGCCGCGCGATTGGCCGGGTAGTATCCGAAGAACACACCCACCACCGCCGCTGAGAAGAACGCCAGCAGGATCGAGGTGGGCACCACCACCGTGCGCATGTCGCTCATCGCGCCAAACAGCACCGCCCCGCCCGCGCCCGCGAGGACCCCGATCGCTCCGCCGAACAAGCTGAGCAGGATGGCCTCGGTCAGGAACTGGTAGCGTATGTCATTGGGTCGGGCACCCACCGATTGGCGGATGCCAATCTCGCGCGTGCGTTCGCTGACACTGACCAACATGATGTTCATGATCCCGATGCCTCCCACAATCAGCGACACCCCCGCCACCCAGGCCAGCAAGCTGCGGAAGGCGGAGGTTGCGGATTCCTGCGTTTGGATGATGTCGTCCTGCGTGGTCACGGTGAAGTCGGCTGCGTCGAGCGTGACATCGTGGCGTTTGGCCAGCAGCAGCTTGATCTGCTCGATGGTCCGGTCCATCGTTGCGCGGTCCGCGACCTTGACGTAGATCACCCGCACCTGATTACCCAGGAAGCGGGCGAATTCCCTGGGCGTGAACTTCTGGAACACGACCGTGATGGGGGTGTACAGGCGCGCGTCAAAATCGACGCCGCTGACCATCCCGCGTTTCGCAAACACGCCGATCACGGTCAGATCGCTGTTGCCCACCTTCACGCTCTGGCCGATGGGGTCGCTCGGGCCGAACAGTTCTTGGGCCAAACTCGCGCCCAGCACCGCCAGCTTCGTCTTGCGTTCGACCTCCACATCGGTGAAGTAGCGCCCGGAGGCCAGTTTCACCTCGCGCACGGAAGGGAAGCCGGGAGTTGTCCCCAGCACCTCCACCTGCTCCACCGTCACGTTGCCCACCTCGACCGTCTCTTGAGCATTCTGTTCAACCACAACCGCGACCACGCCGGAGACCTCATCGGCGATGGCCGCGGCATCATCGAATTTGAGGCCGGCGTTGGGCACCCCCCGCCCTGGCCCTCCGCGGCTGAAGCCGGAGGTGACGAACACCAGGTTCGAGCCCAGGCCGGTGATTCGTTCCTCGATGGTGGCCTCCGTGCCCGCGCTGACCGCGACCATGACGATGACCGCCGCCACGCCGATGATGATGCCCAGCATCGTCAGCAGTGAGCGCATGCGGTTGGCGAGAATGCTATTCCATGCCAGGTGCAGGAGTTCGCGAAGATCCATGTCACACCTTCTGCGCTTCCGTGCGGCGGGCATGCCCGTTGCGCACGATCGTGTCGATATGTCCATCGCGTAGGTGGATCGTGCGCTGGGTATGCGCCGCGATCTCCCGGTCATGCGTCACCATGACGATTGTCCGTCCATCTCGGTGCAGCCGGTGCAGGAGTTCCATGATCTCCTCGCCGGAGTGCGAATCGAGATTGCCGGTGGGTTCATCCGCCAGAACCAGCAGCGGGTCATTGACCAGCGCGCGGGCGATGGCCACCCGCTGCTGTTCGCCGCCCGACATCTCCGACGGCAGGTGGCTGGTGCGCCCGGCCAGCCCCACCGCCTCCAGCGCCTGGCGTGCCATCTCGCGCCGCTGCGCGGGCTGGCGCCTCTGCCCGCGGTCATAGAGCAGCGGCAACATCACGTTCTCTTCGGCCGTGGCTCGCGCCAGGAGGTTGTACGACTGGAAAACGAAGCCAATGCTCCGGCCGCGAATCGCCGCCAACGCGTCGCGGTCCAGGTGGCTTACATCCTCGCCCTTGAGCAGGTAGCTGCCCGAGGTCGGGCGGTCGAGGCAGCCGACCAGGTTCATCAGCGTGCTCTTGCCCGAGCCCGAGGGCCCCATGACGGCCACGAACTCGCCGGCCTGGATATCGATGCTCACCGCGTCCAGGGCCGTGACCGTCACAGCGCCCCGGCCGTACACCCGGCTCAACTCGGAGGTATGGATGATTGGCTCAGCGCTGTTCATCGCGTAACCACAATACCCGTGCTCACCACCTCGCCGGCTTGCAGGCCGGAGGTGATCTGCGCAAAGGTCACGTCCTGCAGACCGACCGTAACCGGGCGCAGCTTGGGCGTGCCGTTTTCGATGACGAAGACGGCATACGATCCGGGCGCGAGCTCGCGCAGCGCTTCGACCGGCACCAGCACCGCGTTCTCAACGCTGCCGGCGATGACCTCCACCGAGGCATTCATGCCCAGCAGCAGCGGTGAGGCACTTTCAGCAAGCGTATCGAATTGAGCCAGGGCGTGGATCGTCGACACGCCCCCGCCAGAGTTCAACGTCGGGTCGACCGAGACGATGTGTCCATTGAAAACCTGGTCGGGCAGGGCATCAAAAGTCGCTTCGATCTTGTTGCCCACCTGGGCCTTGTCCATGTCCGTCTCATCGAGATAGACATCCAGCGAGACATGCTGCATGTCGACCAGGGTGATGAAGGTGCCGGTGCCCACGCTCTCGCCCACGCCGGCCACGATCGAGGTCACGGTCCCGGCCGTCGGCGCCACCAATCGGCATCCTTCGAGGTTGCGCTGTGCCTCTTCGTCCGTGATGCGAGCTTGCTGCACCTGCGCCAGCTTCGAGCCCGTGGCCTGCTCGGGCACCTTCGCGCCAGTGAGCTCGCCGTACAGCCACTGCGCTTCCTGCACGGTGGCCTGGGACAGTTGGAGCGCTGCGCGCCCCGCTTCGACCTCGGCCGCCGTGGGCGGTGAGTAGACCTCGACCCAAACGCGATTGCGCTGCATTCTGAACGTGAATTGATCTTGCAGGTAATCGCTTTGGTCGGATTGAGCGTAGAGCAGGCTGCCCTGGGCATGTGTGAGCGTCGCCTGCGCTGTCTCACGCGCCGCGCCCGCCTCGGCCGACGGGTTGCCCTGAGCCGCCGCCTCGGCTGCGTCGACGGCCGCCTGCGCGGCGGCAACGCGTTCCTCCCACTTGAGGACCGTCGGGCTGATCAGGTAGGCCAGGTGGTCATGGGCGTCATCGACGGCCGTCTGCGCCTCGCCCACCGCCTGGCGTGCCGTGGCCACTGCGGTTGCGGAGGTGAGTTCGCGAAGCGTGATGTCGGCCTGCTCAAACTGTGCCTGCGCATTTGTCTCATCGACCCGCGCTAGGAGTTGGCCGGCCTCGACACGGTCGCCCACGCTGACCAGCAGTTCGAGCAGCGTCCCGCTCGAGGTGAAGGCCAGATCGGTTTGCGACGACGCAATGACCACCCCTGATCCGGACGCCGAAAGCACCAGACTTCCCAGGCGGGCGGTCGCGGTCTGGATCTGTGTCGCGTCGGCCGAGGCGGCCGCAGCCTTGGTCTGGCGGAGGTAGAGGCCCCCAGCCACGAGGCCGGCCACCACGAGCACCGAAAGGATGACCCACCAACGTCGTTTGCGCAGGAATTGCAGCATGTGTCCTCCACGAAGGAATGGCGAGGGTCTGACCTCCGTCAGGATAACCTTCGCCTGTTTGGCCAGGATATGGGAATGATGAAGAAAGTATGTAGGTTTCCGGCCACCCCCTCTTGAGCGCCGCGCGCGTGGGAATGCTGCGCCGAATGGTTTGAGGCGCGGCCCCTTAGTGGCCAATGGAGTCGTCGGTCCAACCCTGCGGCGAAGGGCGAGGGCACCTGGGTCAACTTGGGGCGACGCGCACGAGGAGCGCGTGCCGCTCGCGGCCGAACTGGCCATTGTGCGCGGTTTCGTCGGTCAGCCTCGGGGTTCTCTGCCTGCCGACGCATCTCCCCGCACTTGCGAGAGAGGCTGGAT
>JBGOXY010000079.1:0-9552 GCA_041479415.1 Anaerolineae bacterium | reverse complement strand
GGCGGAGCAGGTTCACCCCCATGCGGCCCGGCGGCGCAAAGTAGCGCGGGCCGTTTGGCGCATCGCAGATGCATCGGGGTGGCAGTCGGGACAGTGCGATACGGGCTCGGCGAAAACCCCCATGCTACGAGAGTCTCTGGCGCTGCTGCACCCTCTGTATGCTCGCGCGGTGGTCCGGGGAAAAAGCCAGCCGCGCTCGATCTGAGAGCGCGGCTGGCTTTGGCTGCAATACTGACCCGTGACGCCAGTCGCACGCCGGGTGCCCGTGTCGCGTCCCCCAGGTTGACCCGCGCGCGGTGCTAGCTTTTCATTTGGCCGACGAAAGTCTGCACCGCGGCTTGCAGTGCGCCCAACGAGCGAGTGAACACGCCCTTGAAATGGTCCGGGGAGGCAACGAACAGCTCGATCGTCCCCCAGGTGTTGTTATCCACAGGGAAGATCTTGGCCACTTTGGTTGCGCCCGTGGAGTGGCTGGAGGCCGCAACGACCTTGACGCGCTCTTTGTCGTTGTCGATCGACCAGAAATTCGGGAACACCAAGCGGAAGAATTGCTCGTCGTTCTCGTCAACCATGATGACATATGTCTTGCCTTCCGCTTTGAAGACGACCCCCTCTTTTATCGTCTCCGGGCTGTATCCCTCGGCCTTCAGATAGTCGGAATACATCTTCAAGCGCTCGTCCTTCGTCATCGTCAATTCTCCTTTGAGGGGTGGGCCGGGGCCTTCAGTGTGGCCTCGAACCTGCAGGATTGTATGCGGGCGGTCCGGGGGGCCGCGCGGCTGTTGCCGGGCTGGGTTGTTCGACGAGCCAAGCCCCTATTATAGGAAGAGTTCGCAAATCGGCAAGCGCCGGCGGGAAAACCGGATATGCGAGGTGTCGTTTCAATGTTCAATCGCTGGGCAAGATTCTCTTCTTGCGCCTCGAAAGGTACACTCGACGGATCGACCGGCCCTCGCCTATGAGGGATTCACAGCTTCGTGGGATGCACGATGTGGGCCGTCTCAGGCGACGCTTCGGCCGATGATGAGCAGGTCGCGCCGGACCCCATCGAGCACTGCCACTCGCGGCAGTGCGCCCCAGCGTGCGAAGGCGCAGCGGGAAAAGAGGACCAGGCTTGGCGAATTGTGGGCGAAGATGAACGCCAGCAGTGTCTCGATCCCGAGGCGGGGAGCCTGCGCCACGGCGTGGCTCAGCAGGGCCGAGCCGAGTCCGCGCCGCTGCTGATCTGGATGCACATAGAGGCTGACCTCCGCCGTGTGCGCGTAGGCCGGCCGACCGTAGAAAGCTGCCAGGCCAAGCCACCCGGCGACGGTCCCGTCAACCTCGGCCACCCACAATGGATGGCGCTCAGGCGAGTGTTCCTTGAACCAGGTTGTTCGTGACTCGACCGAGACCGGCTGTGTGTCGGCCGTCGCCATGCGTGCCGGGATCGAGGCGTTGTAGATCGAGACAATCGGGCCAAGGTCATCCATCGTTGCCGGGCGAATACTCACGGGTCACTCTCCATGTTGCTTGATGCGTGCGCCCCGGTTGTCGAGTTGGCAGCGCGGCGAAGTGCGCGCTGTCGCACCCGATATCGCGTGTGCCACGCCGGATCCTGGTGAAGGACCCCAGGCTGGCCCGCCACGACTAGGCGGCCGGTTTTGCAGTCAGCCAGCGTTCGCCGACTTGGCGAAGGCGCTTCTGTCGGGTGGTTTCGCGCTTGGCGCTCGCCAGCCAGTACAAGACCTGCTTCTTGCGCGAGGGAGCGAGCGCGCGCCAAGCGGCCAATTGCCCGCGCCGCTTGCGCAATTCGGCCAGGAGATCGGCTGGCGGACGATCGGTATGTTCGCGGCGCTCTGCCTCGCGCCATTGCCCGCTGCGCTTGGCTTCTCGCACTTTGGCCATGCCCCAGGCGGTCATGCGCTTCTGACGAATGAGCCGGGCGACACGCCGCTTGTTGCTGCGCGACCAGATACTCCCCGCCCGGCGCGGCGTGAAGCGCAGAAGGTAGCGCGTTCCGTCCAGCCTGTGCAGCAACCCGTCAATCCATCCGTAGCACAACGCTTCTTCGACCGCTTGCTCGTAGCTGACCAATCTGCCCTGATGTCCACGCTTGGGAAGCGCTAACCAGGCCTCGTCGGCATGCAGATGATGGGCGCGCAGCCAGGACCTCCATTGGCGTCGATCGGCAAAAGCGAGGACATTACCATGCCGGACGGGGCTCATATGCCTGCTCCGTGACGTTATGTAACATATGAGAGCGACTGTCGGTCAGCCAACCGCCTTCAGCGTCCGTAACGCGCGCAGCGTGACCCACTTATTGGGTTCGTTCTTGCGCCCGAAATCGACCCATGTCTTCCCGGCATAGTCGTAGTCGAGCGACCAGCGGCCGAGTGCATCTTGCTTCTCGTTGATGAGGTCAATAGCGCGTGCCAGGCGCGGGTCCCGCGCGAACCCGGCCGCGGCTAGCGCCTCGACGTTCTGCAGGATATCGCTCACATAGAAAACCGGGAATCCGAACTTCCACCAGTTGCGGCTGGGTTTGTTGCTGAAGGTTGTTGGATAACGTGCCTCGGCAGGATCGCCGGCGAGCAGGAATTCTCCCCCCTGGGCGATGGCGCGTTTGACTTCGGGAGTGTGTCGCCCGGGGAATCGCCCCAGGGCAAGCATCACCTTAACACCGCCCCATGCACAAGGCTGCTTGAGGTTGGAGCCGCAGGCAAAGGTGGGCCCGCACTTGCCCGCGTAGTACCGGACAGTCGCTGTGCGATTGCCGGCCGGCGCAATGCCCTCGCCGGTCACGCTGCGCGCCATCCAATCCAACGCCGCTCGAAGCCGATCGTCGTGACTGCCCAATTCCACCAGCGCCCACAGCAAGTTCCCCTGCAGGCAATCGGCGGTGCCGGAGGGTGCACCACTTGCTGTGAATTGCCCTCCCGGGGCGAGGGCGTGATCAAGGATGTAAGTCGTTGCGGTCGCCAGGCGCCGATCCTCCTCGATGCGCGCTCCAAGTTCGGCCAAGAGGATGAGCGACCACACACTGGAGCGGTATTTCGGGTTGTAGCCGGGACCGGGCGTCTCCCAGTATCCGTCCGGGTCCATCGCGGCCAGGATGGCGGCGATCGGACCGCGGGCGTGGGCGGCCCTTCGCGCGCGGCGCAGTTCGGGGTCATCTTCAGGAAGCCCAAGCACGTCGCGCATCGCCACATAGCGCGGGCCCGGGTCGTCATTCTTGAGCAACCACGGCAGCGCATCCGCCCTCAAGCGATCGTTCCACGCCATCCCGACCTCCTCAGTCACCTCGCGGGCGGGCTTGCTCGCATCCGCCCGCGCGCAGTCTCGCTCAGGATCAGGATGCCGAGCAGGCCACCCCACGCTATCGCCCAAACTGCGCAGCCCATGCTAGACCCAGCCTCGCTTCTTGTACATCGCAAAGCCAACCGCCATGGCTGAGCGGATCTGAGATGTCAGCTCTCGGTCGAGGACCTTTAGGTGGAAGCACGACTTCCCCTTGAGCCGCTGGAGAAGTTCGGGTTTGAACACAGACTTGAGTTTGGTGTCGGCGTAGACCGGCATGAAGTAGAAGCCCACGTAGTCCTTCTGGATGATCACGGAGGCGAAGAAGATCTCGCTGCGCGTGCGGCCTTCGATGACCACTTCGCGCCGCGACCAGAGTTCGAAGCGCGCTGCCCGGTTGACCGTCGCCTCCAGAGGCGGCTGGTAGCGCTTGAGAAGGGAGCGAACGGTCGAGAAAGTCGCCTTGAGATCGGCCGTTGTAGCCATCTCACACCTCTTCACC
Source organism: Anaerolineae bacterium (assembly GCA_041479415.1). Lineage (GTDB taxonomy): Bacteria > Chloroflexota > Anaerolineae > Anaerolineales > RBG-16-64-43 > RBG-16-64-43. The sequence goes on along the minus strand of JBGOXY010000079.1, from coordinate 5,771 downwards.
AACCCTTTGAAGGGCCCGAACCGAATGGCGCGGACGGGCTACGTTTCGGATATGTCCTTCACAACTATACCAAGCAGACCCGTCACCTGCCTCGCCTGGGCCGGGTCGAGAATGGCGCCCATGAGATCGCGCGCGCCAATCTTCATCCCGTTGATGTTGCAGCCGCGCACGTCGGCCTGCGCGAGTGTGGCACCCCGCACATCGGCCTCGGATAGATCGCACTCGTGGAACTGCGCACCGGTCAGGTCCGCTCCTTCGAATGAAGCTCGCCGAAGAACACAGCGCTCGAATCGTGCCCCTGGCATCCGGGCTGAGACGAATAACGCTCCTTCACACAAACAGTCTACAAGAAGCACATCCCGCGCCTCGAGGGTCACCCACTGCATTCCCAGCATTCGGCAGCCGGCGAAGGCGACCCGCAACAGGTGCGCCTCGGTCCATTCGGCGGCCGTGAAATCGCACTTCTCGAACCGGCAGTCGCTGGATCGCGGCTTGGCCAACCGGCCGGAGGCGAACGAGGCGTGATGCAACCGTGCCTGTTCGAAGATCACACCCTGGACACTGTGCGTTGGCAAAGTGATATCCGCCACCTCGACCGAGTGTATTTCAACGTAGTCCATCAGGCGGAGGGGACCCGCGTTCGGCAAGTGGCGCGGCAGATGTGGATCTTCGCGAGGACCGATCGTTTTCGGTTTCATTTAAGAACATGGCCTCTGGGTCAATGGCTTGCCTGAAAGCCTCGCGGGCAGCGGAATGCAATTGCCGGGTGACGGCAGCGCGCTCACCGGCCGCGGCCTTGTGTCGTTGAAGGTGTGTGCGGGGGACGTTTGGGAACAAAGTGCTGCAGGATGCCCGCCTGCCAAAGCGACTCCGGCCAGCCGCTCGTCCCGCGCGCCTTGTGCAGCAGGTCGAGGTGCGCAACCACTACGGCGGGCGCAAACCCCAAGCTGACGAGAGTCGCACCGAGAACGGTTCCCGTTCGCCCGCGGCCTCCGGCGCAGTGGACCACCACGCCCTCCCCATGCGCCAGCGCCTCGCGGACCACGGCCACGGCTTCACGAATGAGCTGCAACTCCTGCCGGGGGCTGCGTGGTGAACTGCCATGGACGAGGTCTTCGAGCTGGGCGGAGTATGCAACCTGGAGTGGTTGTGGGTCGTACGACGTGCCATCTGAGGTGAGGCACACCACACGAGAGAATCCGGACCGGGCGAGCGCCGCCCATGGGAAAGCGGGGCGCGGGTAGCGCATTCCTGCCAGCGGGGCCGGATTACTAAGGACCCAATACAACTCCTGGGGTATGGTCACGCCCTCGATCGGCATCATCGCGGAGGGCGGGATCAGGTTCATCGAGTTCAAGTCTTGCATCCCCAATGCGATCCTCCTTTCACGCCACTCGTCCGCGCACGGGCGCTGACCGGATAGGCCGCCGTGATGGCGAGCGTCTCACGCCTTGGCGTATTCTATTCCGATCGCAGCTCATTCGGGAGGGTCTCTCGGAAAGGTGAGCTGGGTGCGCACCAATGCCCCCTCGACGAAACGCGCCTGGGCGGCCATCGAGGCCGCCCAGTGCCGTGAACGGTTGGCTGGAGACTGGCGGCGGTTTGGCCCGCGCCACTCCCTTGACGGCCGAAAGGGATTAGGCACGCCCGCGCCGAGTGCCGGGATCTCCAGCGCCGCGCCACTCGCAGGGAGCCGAGTCTCTCAGTGCAGACGGATGCGCGCCTTGGGTTCGTCGTGCAAGCGGATGCGGGAAGTCTGGGGGGCAGGCGCCGGTCCGGCAAATTGAACCAGGCGTGGCACGAGTTGACGCCCGCGAGCCATGAGGCCGGGGATGGCCAGCAGCGCGAGCAGCCCGGCCAGCAAGCCCAAGAACAAGCCCCAGGTACGCCGCGTTCCAACTTCGGGAACGACCCCACCCGGGTTGTAGCGCGTGCTCGCTGCGCCGCCCTGGCCGAGGGTTGCGGTCAGGGTTCGCGTGACCCCGTCGCGCAATGGGGAGTGGCTGGTGTAGGTGATGAGGTACTCGCTCTGCAATGCGCGCCCATGGCGCTCGAAAAGCCTTTGCAGCGCGCCCGAGTCGTTGGCGTAGGCATACGATCCGCCGGCGCGCTGGGCCAACTGGGTGAGCGCGGGTTCATCCAACCCGGCCAGGGAGGCGCCACCTTGGGATGGCTCCCCGAGCCCGAGCGTGGATATCGAGAGCCCGGCGGGCCCGATAGCCGCGAGGACCTGATCCGCCGTGTGCTGGCTGCGGTTGTCCATCCCATCGGTCAACACCAGGACAGACTTGCGCCCGCTCTCGGCATTGAGCATCCCGATCGCCCGCTGCAGCGCGTCGTACAGCGCCGTGTCGTCCAGGGTCTCGAGGCTGTCGATCGCCGCCAGCAGCGCCGGATGGTCGGCGGTGATAGCCTGCACCGTGCGCGTCTCACTCGCAAAGGCGATGACGCCCGCGCGATCGCCGGGGCGCATCTGGTTGATGTAGGAGCTGGCGGCCGCCTGAGCCGCTGCCAGCTTTCCGGCGCGGCGCATGCTGCCCGAGACGTCCATGACCAGCAGGGTGGTCAATGGATCACTGGTGCCCAACCCGCGAACTTCGTGAGGCTCCACCGGCGTGCCATCTTCCTGCAACACGATATCGGCGGGGCTGATGGCCACGGGTTCACCGAGCGGGTTGACCGCTGAGACGTAGACCGTGACCTGCGGGAAGCCCGAGGTGTCCACCTGGGTCACGTTCAAGTGGACATCCGCGGCGCCCTGGGCCGGCACCCAGGCCACAGAAGCGGTCACGGCCAAGGCGATGAGCAGTGCGATTGGGGTGCGGATCCTTCGTTGCATGGCGTCACCTCTTCTCGTGGTAGACCATTTCGGTATTGCCCAAGCGCAGCACGCTGCGGTCGTGGAGCTCCGCCCGCTCGACGCGGCGGGCGTTGAGGTAAGTGCCGCTGGTGCTCATGTCTTTGATGATGAAGCGCATCCCGTCGCCGCTCAGCAGCGCATGCTGCGGCGCGATGTCGGGGTCGGGCAAGACGATGTCCGCCTTGAGCGCATCGCTGCCCACGATGGCCGAAGGGCCGTTGCGTTTGCCGAACTTGTCGAGGATGAATTCGGCGCCCTTGAGTTTGCCGCTGGTCACCTCCAGCCAGGCGCGTGAGAGCAGCACCACAATGAGCGCAATCAGAGCCCCGACCGATGCGCCCAGCAGGATCATTCCGACCGCTTTGCCGAAGAGTGCCTGGTCGAAGCCTAGCCGGGCGACCTCGAGCAAGAGGCCGCCCACCAGGCCGCCGAGGGCACCACCCAAGGCTCCCTTCCAGGCCTGGCTGCCTCCGCTGAAACCTTCAGCCAGCCCGATCAGCACCCCAAAGACGCCCCAGCCGAGAGCCCGGCCGAGCAGGCCGGCCCCGAACAACTGAAAGGACATTTCCCCCAGCGGCAGCCCAATGGCACCCGCAACCAACCCGAGCCCGGCCGCGAGCGCGCCTGTGCGCAGCGCGCGAGCCGGGGTGCGGTTGACCAGGGCTTCGCCTCCGCCGATCAAGAACCCGACGCACACCCCGATCAGCGCGCCGACGATCATCTCGCTCACATAAAGGTTTCCGGTGAACGAAAGGCCCAGCAGATTACTGATCTGCCAACCCAGCAGGCCCCCGATGGCGCCCAGGACTGCGTAGTAGTAGGTCCGCATTCTGCGACTCATGCTGACAATCCTCCATCCTCCGCTGCGGCGGGTGCCGACGGAGCAAGGTTGCGCCATTCCACCTCGCTCCGCCCGCCCTCCGCCAGAATCTCGCGGAACCCGTAGTAGCGTTGCGGGTCGAGCGTGCCATCGACCGTGCGGATGAAGAACCCGCAGGTGGTCGAATGCGGCTCGATGACCAGCGCCACTTGCCAGGATTCCGGGAAGAAGTGCTGATGCAGCCAGGTATCGTAGCCCGAGAGGAACACGCCCATGCGCGGGTGGGTGTGGTACCAGCCCACCATGAGGCGCCGCGGGTGTTTGGTGTCGAGCTCGTCGTTGAGCGCCACCAGGCTGTCCTGGGTGAAGGTGATGAACGTGCTGCCCTGGCGCACATGGCGTGCGCGCAGGATCGATTCGACGAGCACCACTTCCTCGCTCTTCTCGCTCTCCACCATCCACTTGCCCACCAGCACGCCGCCCACCTCGTTGTCGAGGTCGCTGGCCGCGTGTTCGGCCAGCTGGGCCAGCGCGCGCGGGGTCATCATCACCGCCACGGAGGGCGGCTCGGCCCCGCCTTCGTAGGGCGAGACCCAGCGGCACAGGCGCTTCCGCAGCAGGCGCGCCCGGCGCGGGCTGCCTGCCATCCTAGGGACGAGACGGATGCGCGGTTCGCTCATCGGACCATCAACTCGAGATCGATCTTCGATCGCAGGCGTTCAGCGGGCCGGCCTCATCGGCCGCCGGCGGTGACGTCGGCGGTCATGATCAGGCGGTCGCCCTCGGGCACCTTGGCCTGGGCCAGGGTCTCTTCTTCCTGCAGCTCACGGCCCAGCGCTTTGCTGTCGATGCGGTAGCTCATCGGGCGCCCATCCGGGCCGGTCACCGGAAGCTGCAAGGAGGTGGTCAGCTCAGGGATGAGGTCCTTGACCGCCACGTCGTTGGGAACTTCGGCCGAGCGCGTGCCACCCGAGGGAAGAACGACTGTTACGGGAACGTCGGACATTTCAGCCTCCTACTTATCCATCAACGCGTGCTCACCGTGCGCTGCGGCCGGGGACCGCGCGCCCTCACTTGAGGTGAATGCGCACCTGCGCCTTCTGCTCGGGTTTGAGACGAATGCGCTCCGGCCGCAGGAGTTCCTGGGTATCCACCGGAAAGGCCGCCGGGTTGCGCGTGCGGTACTCGCGGCACCAGCGCGCGGCTTCCGGGTCCCACGGAAAGGGCGGCTGGGTCGGGTCGTCGTGATAATTTTTGTACTGAACCATTTCGCCCAGCATGATCACCAGGCGGTCGAGCGAACGGCTGGCCGTCCACCAGGCGGCGTCGATGCACACGCTGCCGTTGAGATGGTTGATGTTGGGGTGCCAGATGGGCGTGAGCCACTTGAGACCCGGCCAGCGTTGCGGGTATTGGTTGTGCAGATAGATCTCGACCTGGTGGTGGGTCGAGTACTTGGGCCGACCGCGGCGGTCGACGGAGGCGATGCCGCGGCACAGGAAAGTGACCACGTAGCGCTCGGGCGGCAGGCCGGGGTGCACGGGCTGGGCCTCGAAGCGGATCAGCGAGGCGCGCCCCGCCAATTCGCGCATCAGTTCGTAATCGGCCCGCAAGCGGCGCATGCGCGGCGAGTCGTCGAGAGCCATGGCGCCGGCGGTGATATCGGCGGTGAGAATCAATCGGTCATTGTTCGGCACGCCGGCCGCGGCCAGGCTCTCTTCCTCGCGCAGCTCGCGGCCAAGGGCCTTGCTGTCGATGCGGTAGCCCATCGGCCGGCCGTCGGGGCCGATGGTGGGCAGCTTGAGCAGGGAGGTCAACTCGCCGAGCAGGTCGCGAATTGCGACGTCGTCCGGGACTTCGGCGTTGCGCGCCCCGCCGTTCGGCAGCACAAGCGTCACAGACAAATCGGGCATGGAGGGCCTCCCCAGAAAGCGATGAAGGATGCAACTGCGCTAGCCATGGTGATGCGGCACCTGGCACATGCCGGTCACAGCCCAGCAGTCGGCGTGATGCGGCGTGCGGCAGATTGGACAGACAACCACCCCGCGCGGATCGCGGCGGGTGATCGGGTCGAGACAATACGGGCAGCGG
>JBGOXY010000078.1:0-9585 GCA_041479415.1 Anaerolineae bacterium | reverse complement strand
GGCGATTGCGGCGGCAGGCCTCGCGCTTGCCGGTGCCGCCCGCAGGCTGCGCCAGCCGGGCGAACAGGCACTGGCCACCCTCGAGAGTCTGACCCGCTTCGACTGGCTGCCGCGCGGGCTCTCATCCGTCGCCTCCGGCGTGGCCGGTGCAGTTCAGCGCATCGACAGCATCGTGAGCGGCGAGAGTGCATTGATGTGGTCGCTCGGTATCGCTGTGCTGATATGGGTCTTGCTGCGCGGGAGTTGAGGGCCAGCGTGGGTAAGCGAATGCCCGACCTCGAGGACGTGCCCTGATGGAATCTGTTTTGGGCATCGCCGGCCTGGCGCTGGTGCTGCTCGGCAGCGTGGCCGTGTTCCTGCTGCGCACGTGGCGCTGGGCACTGGTGGCCTTCGCCGTGCAGTCGCTGGGGATAGGGCTGGTAGCGCTTACCATCGTCGCCCTGCCGATTGCTCTGTCCGAGACGCTGACCGGATGGCTGGTGTCCGGCATCCTTGCGCTCACTCTGCGACGCGAGGGGATGGGCAGCGCGGAGATTTCGGTCATCCCTCCGGGCTGGCTGTTCCGTGCCCTGCTGGCGTTGATGATCCTTGTCACAGCTCTTGCTTTGCTGCCAGACCTGGGCGGCGCATTGAACGACCCACCCGGCCCGGTCACGCTGGCAGCCGTTGTCCTGATGGCGTTTGGTGTCCTTGGCCTGGGGCTCAACGAACAGCCGTTGCGGGTGGGGGTGGCCCTCATCACCACGCTGCAAGGATTCGAGCTGGCTTATCTGTGGAGTGAACGGTCACTGCTGGTCATCGCACTGCTGGCTGCCGTACACCTCACTATTGTCCTAAGCGTCATCTATATGAGTGCGGTGACGCGCCAGAGCCTGGAGGAGGACGTGCAGGCGTGAACTCGGCCTTGCTGTTGATGCTGGTGCCGCTGGTGGGGGGGCTGACCGCATATGTGGTGTGGCCGCGTAACCCGCGCCTGGCCACCCTCAGCGGCGCTCTGACCTCCGGCGTGCTCGCATTGCTCGCGCTGTGGCTGCCGGTCGGAGAGCCGATCCGCCTGCTGGGCTTCGAGATCCCCGTCGACCAAGCCTTCACCATCCTCGGCCGCGAGTTTATTTTCGAAACAAGCGGCCGCCCGGCATTGGTCTTCTTGCACCTGGCCGGCACCTTCCTCTTCGCTGGGACCCTGGCCGTTCCCATGCGGAGGCTTTTCATCCCAACCAGCCTGAGCATTCTCGGCGCCATGGCCGCGGCGTTGTTCGTGCGGCCATTTCTCTACGCGGCCATCTTCCTTGCTCTCAGCGCGGCCGCCTTCGGCGGCATCCTTTCCGATCCGCGCCACTCGCGCTCGCGCGGTGCACTGCGCCTGCTAGTGTTCGTTGTTCTGGGTATGCCCTTCATTCTGCTCGCGGGAAGTCAGCTCTCTTTGAGCGGCCAGATCCCGAGCGAACTCGACCAGCTGAACCGCATTCTGGTTCTGCTGGGCATCGGCTTTGCCTTTCTTATGGCCCTGCCGCCGTTTCACTTCTGGGTGGTGGATATTGCAGACGACTCGCCGCCCTACGCGGTGGCGTTTGTGCTGACGCTGTTCCAGGGCGCGTCGCTCTTCTTTCTTCTGCGCTTTCTGGCTGAGTTCGCCTGGCTGCGGACGATCCCGCAGGTCCACCAGGCCTTTGGCGTGGCGGGCGCGGCGATGTGCCTGATGGGCGGAATTCTGGCACTGATTCAAAACCGCCTGGGGCGACTGACGGGTTACGCGGCTATGGCCAACATGGGTGTCATCCTGCTGGCGCTCTCCTCCGGCACAGAAGCCGGCACGGAGGCCGCGCTGGTCATGCTGGCTTTGCGCGGATTGAGTCTAGGCGTGTGGGGTGTGGCTTTGACGGTCTTGCGCCAGCGACATCCGCAAGACGCGTTGACCGATCTGCGCGGTCGGGCCAAGGAGCAACCGCTCGCCTCAATGGCCGTGGTCATCGCCGGCTTGTCGTTGGCCGGGCTACCTGGTTTGGCCGGCTTCTCGGGCCACTGGGCCACACTGCAAGTTTTGGGGGCGCCGGCTACCCCCACGAACTATGCACCCCTGCTGGCTATTGCCGGGTCGATGATCGCCTGTGAGCTAGCTTACCTGCGCTTCGCGAGTGCCATGTTGGCCGGCGCCGGGCGCCTGACTTTCCGCCGCGAGGAGGGGCGCATGCCAGCTCTCTTCCTTGGTGCGGGTATGCTGATGCTGATCCTCCTCGGATTGCTGCCTCAGTTGGTGCTGCCGTTCATCGCCCGCTCGGCCATCCTCTTCGGGAATCTCTCACTGCCCTGAACGACACGGGGGCCGGCGATGGCCGGCCCCCGGTGAGACTTGCTACATTGCGCGGCCATGCCTGGCCGCGCAATTGTTCGCTACTCCTTGTCATACGGCGTGCCGTCCGCGGCCGGCATCTGCCCACGCCCGACGACGCCCGCCAGAACAAGCATCGTGATCACGTACGGCGTCATCAACAGGAACTCCGAAGGGATCTTCACCCGCAGGACCGCCAGGCTGGCCGCCAGGGAATCGGAGAACCCGAACAGCAGGCCAGCGATCATCGCCCCCACCGGCGTCCAGTTGCCGAAGATCATCGCCGCCAGGGCGATGAAGCCACGGCCCGCGGTCATCACCTGATCGAATCGTCCCACCGAGCCGAGGGTGAAGTATGCGCCCGCGAATCCCGCCATCATGCCGCCCAGGATCACCGCCATGTAGCGCGTCTTGAACACGTCGATGCCGAGGGTATCCGCCGCCTTCGGGTGCTCGCCCACCGAGCGCAGCCGCAGCCCCCAGCGCGTCTTGAACAGCATGAACGTCAGCAGGGCCACGAAAAAGATCATCGCGTACACGAAGATGTTGTGCCGGAACAGGACCGGTCCCAGGAAGGGAATCTGGCCGAGGAATGGGATCTCGTAAGGGCTGAAGACTCCCGGGTCGTTGATCTGCGGGTAGGGCTGCATGAACTTGGCCGAGATGAAGGAGGTGATCCCAACAGCGAAGATGTTGATCACCGTCCCGGAGATGATCTGGTCCGTTCGATACTTGATGGCCAGGATGGCATGGAAAAGGCCAAGCAGCCCTCCGGCGATCACGGCGCTCAGCAATCCCACCCACAAGTTGCTCACGCTGCCCACGATCGTGCCGATCATCGCCGCAGTGAGCATCATGCCTTCAATGGCAATGTTCACCACGCCGGAGCGTTCGCATAGGATCCCCGACAGCGCCCCTAGCGTCAGTGGCACCGAACGGACAAACATGATCCGCAGCATCCCGGCCAGGTTCAGCATCCCCCCGGACGCCGCCCAGGAAAGGAAGGCGAACACGAACATGCCGCCGATCATGGAAAGCACCAATCCCGTGCGCTTGCCGAAGCCGCGCGCAAGCTGGTAGGCGCCCAGCGCGGCGCAGGCAAAGGCCAGGATCTGCAGCGCGCCCAGGGTGTTGAACTGCCAGTCCTCAACCACCACCTTGGATCCGCCCGGGTACAGGCGCATCGTCGTCGTCATCTCGGGGTCGATCCTGCGCACAAACGCAAACCAGATCAGCGCTGCGATGCCCAGGAACACGAGCCCCATGATTCGCCGTCTGGTTTGGGATACGTAGACCTGACCCGTATCAAGCGTGGACGTCTGGGCGGTCATCGGTTCAGCTCCCTCCCCAGCCCCTTACATGAACTCCGGCCTCGGCCTTCTTGGGTTCCTTGAGGCGGTAGATGGTGCGGACGATCGCCGGCGCGGCGATAAAGGCCAGGATCAGCGCCTGCATCACCGAGATGATGTCGATCGGGATGCCGGCCGCCGCCTGCATGCGCATGGCGCCGTTGCGCAGCGTGCCGAACAGCAGCGCCGATAGCACCACCCCCAGCGGGTGATTCCTGCCGAGCAGCGCCAGGGCGATGCTGTCGAACCCGTACCCCGGAGAGAATGTTTGCGACAGATGATGGTTCACGCCCAGCAGCTCGTTGGCGCCGGCCATCCCTGCCAGCGCGCCCGAGAGCGACATCGCCACAATCGTGCTCTTGACGATGTTCATCCCCGCATAGCGTGCCGCGCGCGGGTTGGCGCCCACCGTGCGCAGATCAAACCCCCACTTTGTCTTGAACAGGAACCAGTACACCAGCGCCGCCACAGCCAGGGCGATGAAGAATCCGAGGTGGAAGCGGATCGGATCCTGGAAGAACTGCGGCAACCGGGCGCTATCCTCGATGATCGGGCTGATCGGGTTGGTGGAGCCCGGGCGCTTCATCGGCTCGCGCAGCAGCCAGTCGGTGAGCCGGAAGGCAATATAGTTCATCATGATCGTGTTGATCACTTCGTGGCCGCCGGTCTTGGCTTTGAGCAGCCCGGGGATGAACCCCCACAGCGCCCCTCCCAGCGCTCCAGCCAGGAAAGCAAGCGGGAGGTGGATGATGGCGGGTAGCCCGGTAAAGGTGTATCCGACCCACACCGAGAAGATCCCGCCCATGAAGATCTGGCCTTCAACGCCGATGTTGAACAGGCCCGAGCGGAAACCCAGCGCCACCGCCAGGCCGCCGAAGATATATGGAGTGGACTTCACCAGGCTCTCGAAGATTGGGTTGAACGCCCGGCGGATTTCCAGGCCGTCTCCACCTTGGATTGCGGCAATCATCTTGGCCGGGCTGCCGAAGGCCCCGCTAAACAGGGTCACATAGGATTCCCAGGCGGCCTTCAGCCCGTTGCCGATGGCTTGAATCGGCGATACGGCCCACATCGTATACACGTTTTCCGAGGATAGACCGACGATGACGCCCCCCAGCAGCAGCCCGCTGAAGATCGCCAGGACGGGAACGATCAGGGAACTCCGGCTAACCTCTTCGAAGAAGATGCCGACCGCGGATTTCCCTGCCTTCTTCGTCGTGCCTTCCGCGTTTGTCATTGGATCGAACCTCACGCGAAGCCTTGACTTGAGAGCAGACGCCCACTAGGCGCCCGCATCCCCAGGATGAATGCCGGCCATCAACAGCCCGATCCGCTCCTTGGTCGCGTCCTCAATGGCCACGATGTCCACGATCTGCCCCCGGTACATGACGGCAATCCGATCCGAGAGCTGCATGATCTCGTCCAGCTCCGTCGACACCAGCAACACGGCCACGCCTTCATCCCGCTTCTCGATCACTCGAGTGTGGATGTATTCGATCGACCCCACATCCAGCCCCCGCGTGGGCTGGGCCGCCACCAGCAGCTTGATCGGGCGCGACAGCTCGCGGGCCACAATCACCTTCTGCTGGTTACCGCCGGACAGCGTGCTGACATCCACCAGCGGAGATGGGGCGCGAATGTCGAACGCCTCGACCAGCTCGGTCGCATGATCGAGGATCGCATCCCGTTGCAGGACGGCCCTCGCGGCGAAGGGCCTAACGTAGTAGGTATTCAGCACCAGGTTGTCGGTGACTGGGTACGAGAGCACCAGCCCGTCGCGCTGGCGGTCTTCGGGGATGTGCGCCGTCCCAAGCTCGGTGATCTGGCGCGGCGTGGCGTGCGTGATATCCGTCCCGAGCAGCTCGATGCTGCCATCGACCGGACGGCGCAACCCGGTCAACGCTTCCACCAGTTCCGTCTGTCCGTTGCCCTGCACACCGGCGACGCCCAGCACCTCTCCGCCCGATAGTTCGAAGCTCACGCCGTTCACCGCCAGCGCGTTCCGATCTGAAAGCACCTTGAGGTTCTTCACCCGCAGCGTCACCTCCGCCGGGCGGGCCTTCGCCTTCTCGATCTCCAGGACCACATCTCGCCCCACCATCATCGACGCCAGCTTGCCCATGTCGGCATCCTGCGGCGTGGTGGTGCCGATCACCTGGCCCTGGCGGATGACCGTGATGCGGTCCGCCACCTCCAGCACCTCGCGCAACTTGTGGGTGATGAAAATGATCGATTTCCCGCTCTTCGCCAGCGAGCGCATGATGCCGAATAGCTGATCGGCCTCCTGAGGGGTGAGCACCGAGGTGGGTTCGTCGAAAATCAGAATGCTGGCCTCGCGGTAGAGCAGCTTGATGATCTCCACCCGTTGCTGGACGCCCACGGGCAGGGTGCTGACCCGCGCGCCGGGATCGATCTCGAGCTTGTACGCACTGGAGATCTCCCGGATGCGACTGGCCGTCGATTCGCGATCCAGGATCCCGCCGAACTTCGTGGTCTCGTCCCCCAGCATGACGTTTTCGGTGACTGTGAACACTGGGATGAGCATGAAGTGCTGGTGAACCATGCCGATCCCGGCTCGAATCGCGTCGCTGGAGGATCGAATGTGGGCGACCTCTCCCCGAATGCGGATCGTGCCCTCATCGGGATGGTACAGCCCGTAGAGGATATTCATCAGCGTGGTCTTGCCGGCGCCATTCTCTCCCAGTAGGGCGTGGATCTCCCCCTCTTCCAGCGACAGGCTAATCCGATCATTAGCCAGGACGCCCGGGAAGCGTTTGGTAATGCCGTCAAGTTCAAGGATAGGCGTCATGCGAGCCTCATTACAGGAAGGTCCCAGAGGAGGCGGGCAGGGTGAGCCAAGCGCACTCTGCGATGCCGGGTATTACAGCACAGAACTCCGCGGCAGGCAATTGCGCCTGCTCCGCGAACTAGCAAACAAGAGCCAGGAGGCCGTCCTGGCTCTTGTTTTGCGTAAGAGATTCGTGCACTATGCCCTGACGAACTAGCTTGCGCGCGGGAACTTGGCGCTCACTTCGCCAGAGATGATCTTGGCCTTCAGCGCCTCGATCTCAGCCGTCAGAGCGGCCGGGACCTTGGTAATCCACGCGGAACCCACATCCATGGACACGCGGCCGTTCTCGAGCGTACCGGTGAAGTTGCCGCCGGTGAACGTGCCGTCCACGCCCGCCTTGATGGTGTCAAAGACAAACATGTCCATGCGCTTCATGGCGCTGGCGAGCACGAAATCGGCCTGATCGGGATAGAAGGCGCTCCAGTCGGTGTCCACGCCGATGAGCAAGCCGGTGCCGCGCTCTTCGAAGACCGCCAGGCTGCCCGCACCCACTGGGCCGGCCACGGGCATGATGATGTCGGCGCCCGCGTCGAGCAGCGTCTCGGTCATCGTGCGGCCCTTGTCGGTGTCGGTAAAGTCACCGGTGAACAGGCCATCCTGCGCCACCGGGTCCCAGCCCACGAGCTTCACGCTCGTGCCGTGAGCCTTGTTGTAGGCGTCGATACCCATGTAGTAGCCATCGCTGAAGGCGGTGACCGGCGGGATGTTGAGGCCGGCGTACACGCCGACGATCCCAGTCTTGGTCATGCCCGCCGCCAGGTACCCGGCCAGCATCGTGGCCTCATGGATGTTGTAGTAGCTGCCCATGTAGTTCTTCACATCAGGCGACCACGTGTCGATGCCTCCGAAGTTGATATCCGGATTGGCAGGCGCAACTTTCGCCAGGGCACCATCCAGCAGGTAGCCCACACCGAAGATTGTGTTGCAGCCTTCCCCAACGAAGGCGTTCAGGTTCGGCTCGTAGTCGGCCTCGCCCTTGGATTCGAGGAAGCGAACGTCAACACCCAACTCCGTCTGCGCGCGCTCCATCCCGACCCAAGCGAACTGGTTGAACGACTTGTCATCCGTGCCGCCGGTGTCCGAGACCTGGCAGGCAATGTAGCCTGCGCCCGGGAGCGGGACCGCGGTGGGCGGGACCTTGGTCGGGACAACCGGCACTGCGGTGGGAAGCGCCGGGGCTTCGGTGGGGGCCGCTGTCGGTGTGGCGCAGCCAGCCAGAACGAGGGAGGCCATCATAACGACGGCCAGAACTGCGTACAGTCGCTTGTGCATGTTCTTTCTCCTCCAGAGAATTTGTCACTCGGCTTGAGACGACGTGCGTGCCGTGAGCGTCCAGGGGATGATCGTTGGGGCGATCCCTCCTTTCCGTGGGGAAGTGAACTGTCTTGGGGGTTGCTAAGAATACTATCACGAAGCCATGCGCGGCGCAACTCTGTGGGCTGCCGGCAGCTATTCATCAAAGACGTCCCACGGTGCCGTCTGGCTCGGTTGCATGAGGGCCGTCAACAATTCGGCCCGAAGTTCTGCGAATACATCCGCTGCGGCGCGGATCAAACCGAAGGCGCCGGCCAACATCATGTCGCCGAAGGGCGCGGCGAAGTAGGGTCTGAGCGCCGACCCTTGCATCAGGCCGCGCCGCGGACCGACAACCACCAGCGGGCTGGCCGGGCCCCCAAGGGCAAGGCTGTGGCTCGCGTACATGAGCGCCCCATGTCCGTTGGCCTCGAAGACCTCGGCCTGTGTCAGCTTTCCTTCCGCCAGTGCGCGTATCAACCTCTCGAGGTCTCTTTGCGTCACCAACCCGGTGTGATGCTCGAAGAGACCTTCAATGGTGTGCTCTCCCTCGGCAGTACACCGCAGGCGGAAGCACAGCACATGAAAGTTGCCGACGTTCGCCACGACCGGCGCCTGCAGCTCGGCCACGCGCGGGTCGAGCAAGGCGCCGAGCACGGCCGCCGGTGCGCTGTCCATGACCATCACCCGCTCGGCCGCCTCGCGCCCGCTTTCAGCCAGAGCCAGCAAGCGGGTCATCGGGGCAGGCACGGCGGTTGCCGCGAAGGCAAAGCGCGAGAGCTGCCGGGTCTCACGGATCTGCCGGTCGAGATAGTCGAAACGGAATTGGCGATCGGACACGCCGCGCGGTGCATCGCCATGATCAAATGCTGCCAGCGCCAGAAGATCGGGAGTGAGCCTCACACCGAATTGCTCCAGCGCCCGCCGAATGGGCTCAATGTCAAAATCGCCCAAGCGGATGTGCTCCGTTTGTGGCGGAAGCCGCCGCAGCTCGTCTTGCCCAACCAGGTGCAGACCCATCTGCGACTCAACCACGCGCAGGTCGTCGTTGAAGGATCGCGCCGCTTCCGGCGTGGCAAAGACAGTCTGGCCGCTGCGTACATGGGCCTCGGCGGCCCAGGCACTGGGCCCGCCGCCCATCATGCGCCCTTCGAGCGCGAGTGGAACGCCGCGCCGGGTTGCATCATGTATCTGGCGCTGAATGATCAGGGTGGGCGCCGGCAAAACGAGTTTGTACGCGTTTTCCGGGCTGAGGCGCGTATCGAAATAGAGTATGTCCTGTGTCCCCGTGCCGATGTCGACCGCGAGTATTCTCATGCAGCCCCCGTGTGGTTGAGGTGGGCTGCGCGATGGGGGAGAATTATCATCTCTCTTCCATCTCTCTTACATGTGTTAATAGAAGCCGTCGTCGTAGGGCCTGGGGAGATGTGGAGTGGTGAGCACAGCCGGCGAGACGAAGCGGCGCCAGGCGTATCAATTGCAGCAAAAGCCGACCGCTGCCGATTGAGCGGCCTCGGATGGAGTCATTGGCCGCCGGTGGAGAACCAAGTACTTCGCGGAGGAGAGCGCACGACAGCCACCGCGCACACGCCCCCGCCTGAGTTGCTTGTCGGCCGTGATGGGCCCTCAAAAAACCGCCAGAAAACCACTCGAAATGTTGCCCTCTCCCCAGATGGTGCAGCTTATCCACAGAAACATGCCACTTATCCACAGCGCAGCGCTCATCCCGCCGTCCACAGGCGGTGGAGCGGCCAGGTGTAGAT
>JBGOXY010000077.1:0-9647 GCA_041479415.1 Anaerolineae bacterium | reverse complement strand
TGATCCCCCGCTCTTTCTCCTCCGGCGCGTTGTCGATCGAGTCGTACGACCGAAACTGCGCCTTGCCCAGCATCTGGCTTACTTTCGTGATCGCCGCCGTCAAAGTCGTCTTCCCGTGGTCGATGTGCCCCATCGTCCCCACGTTCAGATGCGGCTTGTTGCGCACAAATTTCTCCTTCGACATGTTTCGTCCTCCTGATCTCGAGGGTGGTCCCTGGAGAGTCCTCCAGAGCCCGCGATGGGAATTGGACCCATGACCCCACCCTTACCAAGGGTGTGCTCTACCGACTGAGCTACGCGGGCCAGGTGGGCGGTGAAGGATTCGAACCTCCGAAGGCTTCTGCCAACTGATTTACAGTCAGTCCCCTTTGGCCGCTTGGGTAACCGCCCAGGTTGTCACGCCCTGCCCGGCCCCGGCCGGCGCGGAAGGCTAGCGCTTCCCGAGGCTTCCGCGCCGTAAGGGGGCGCAGCGGAAGCCGACGACGGGAATCGAACCCGTAGCCTACCGCTTACAAGGCGGTTGCTCTGCCGATTGAGCTACGTCGGCAAGCGAAAAAACGTGCCCCGGAGGGCGGAGCGATTATACCAGACCGCCAGATGTGCCGCAAGGCACAGACCAGCCAAGCCGGCGCGACAACCCCCGCCAGAGGCTGGCCCGACCCCCGGCAACTATTTTTGCATCCTTCCCTCTATATGCCATGCGGCCGCCGGGCGATTTGCCTGCTTGTCATTCTCTGCTACAATCCTCGGCGGACTCCTCCATGAAGCATCTCTGGTCCCCTTGGCGCATGGAATACATCCAGGATCATTCGCGGGCCTCGGGTTGCGTCTTTTGCGAGGCATGGGCGGGCAGCGACGACGAACGTACGCTCCTGATCCATCGCGGACAGAGCGCGTTCGTCATCCTCAATCGCTTCCCCTACACCAGCGGCCACCTCATGGTTGTCCCCGTCACTCACTTGCCGACGCTCGAAGAGGTGCCGCTGCCCACGTTGACCGAAGTCATGGCACTCACCCAGACCGCACTGACTGTTCTGCGCCAGGTGTATCGGCCGCAGGCATTCAACGTCGGCGCCAACATCGGCGAACTCGCCGGCGCCGGTATTGCCGAACACGTCCATCTGCACGTCGTCCCGCGTTGGGCAGGCGACACTAATTTCATGGCCACGCTGGCTGAAACGCGCGTCTTGCCCGAAGCGCTCGACGAAACCTATCATCGTCTGCACGCCGCATGGCCGGAGCCCTAAGCCCCATGAGCGATCATCGCGAGCCCGTCATCCTCAGCGCGTGCCGAACCGCGATCGGACGATTTCAGGGAAGCCTGGCCACCACCCCCGCCCCGATTCTTGGCGGTGCCGCCATTCGAGAAGCGCTGCGCCGCGCGACGATTGACCCGGCCAGCGTGGACGAAGTGATCATGGGCAATGCGGTCTCGGCCGGAATTGGCCAGGCCCCGGCGCGCCAGGCCGCCCTGGCGTCCGGTCTGCCGCCCTCGGTCGGTGCGCTGACCATCAACAAGGTGTGCGGCTCGGGCCTCAAGGCGGTGATGCTCGCCGCCGCCATGATCCGCGCCGGCGACGCCGAGGTGGTGGTGGCCGGCGGCATGGAGAACATGAACCTGGCCCCTTACCTCTTGCTCCAGGCGCGCACCGGGTACCGCCTGGGCGATGGCACATTGGTGGACTCGGTCGTGCACGATGGTTTGTGGTGCGCCATCGAGAACCATCACATGGGCGTGAGCGCCGAGTGGGTGGCGCGCGAGTACCATCTAACTCGCGAGGAGCTGGACCGCTTCGCGCTGGAGAGCCAGCGCAAGGCCTCGGCTGCAATCGACAGCGGCGCCTTCCGCGAAGAAATCGTGGCACTTGACCTGCCTCAGCCCAAGGGTAACCCGTTGCACTTCGAGGTTGATGAAGGCCCGCGCCGCGATACCACAATTGAGGCGCTGGCCCGGCTCAAACCTGCCTTCCAGAAGGAGGGCGTGGTCACCGCCGGCAACGCCCCGGGCATTACCGATGGCGCGGCCGCGGTCGTGGTGACCAGCGCCGCGCGCGCCGCGCAGCTCGGCCTCCAGCCCCTGGCGCGCATTACCGCCTACGCTCAAGCCGCCGTCGAGCCGCTCAAGTTGTTCACCGCGCCCATCTTTGCCGTGCGCGCGCTGGCCGCCAAAGACGGCCGCGCCCTGGCTGATTACGACTTGATTGAGATCAACGAGGCCTTCGCCGCGCAGGCGCTGGCCGACGGCCGGGCACTCGAAGGCGAAGGCTGGGATTGGGCGCGGGTCAACGTCAACGGCGGCGCCATCGCGCTCGGTCACCCCATTGGCGCGAGCGGGGCGCGCGTGCTGGTGACGCTGCTCTACGCATTGCGCGCCCGCAACAAGCGCCGCGGGTTCGCGTCGCTCTGCCTGGGCGGCGGCGAGGCCGTGGCCCTGGCCGTCGAGCGCCTCTGAGCCCTCGACCGATCGGCCGGCCTTCATTTCCGCACGCATCCAACCCCCTGAGTGGAGGAGAGAGCACCATGGAAATCAAGCACATCGCCGTGATCGGCGCCGGTGCGATGGGCAACGGCATCGCCCAGGTGGCCGCCACCTCGGGCTATCGTGTGACTCTGATGGACGTGGTGCCCGCGCAACTCGAGAAGGCCCGGGCGGCGATTTTCCAATCCACCACGCGCATGGCTGAGAAGGGCAAACTCACGCCCGACCAGGCCGCCGCGGCGCAGGCTATCCCCACCACCCCCTCGCTGGCCGATACGCGCGAGGCCGACCTGGTCATCGAAGCCGCCACCGAAAACGTGGAGCTCAAGCTGGGTCTGTATCGCGAACTGGATAAGCTCATGCGCCCGGAGGTGATCTTTGCCTCCAACACCTCATCCATCTCGCTCACCCGCCTGGGTGGCGTCACGCGCCGAGCCGAGCGCATCATCGGCATGCACTTCTTCAACCCGGTGCCGGTGATGAGCCTGCTGGAAGTGGTGCGGGGGCTGGCCACCTCCGAGAGCAGTGTGGCCACAGCGGTCGAGGTGGGCCGGCGCATGGGCAAGACTCCCGTGGTCGTCAAGGATTCGCCTGGCTTCATCTCCAACCGCATCCTGTGCCCGATGATCAACGAGGCCGTGTATGCCCTGGACGAGGGCATTGCCTCCGTCGAGGATATCGACACGGTGATGAAGCTGGGCATGAATCACCCGATGGGCCCGCTCACGCTGGCCGATTTCGTCGGGCTGGACGTGATGCTGGCGGTGATGGAGGTGCTGCACCGCGATCTGGGCGACGACAAGTACCGCCCGGCACCGCTGCTGCGGCGCATGGTGGATGCAGGGTTCCTGGGGAAGAAATCCGGGCGCGGGTTCTACGACTATCGCAAGGCCTAGCCGCACGGATAGTCTTCGGCGGCCCAAACGCGGCTTGTGCAATCTGAAACTCAAGGACCTGGTGCAGGCTTCAATTCTGCCGCCCGTTATGGAATAATGGCCCGGTGCTTTGAACCCCCCTGCCAAGGAGGAGGGTGATGCGAACGAAAGTCGCGCTCGTGGCGATCGCAGTACTCATCGCCACACTGGCTTGCGCTGTGCCCGGCCTTCCCACCCCGCCCGGGCTGGACGACGTGGGCACGCGCGTAGCGGCCACACTGACCGCCCTCGTCCCCGGGGAGACAAGTGAACCGCATAGCCCCACGCCCGAGGTCCCGCCGGTTGGTCCGACCGCGCCGGCACCCTCCCTCTTGCGCATCGCCTATACCAGCGGAGGCAATGTGTGGGTGCTCACCGCCGGCGGCGTGCCTCTTCAAATCACCGCAAGCGGCGACGCCGAACGTGTTGTCATCTCGAGCGACGGCCTGAAAGTGGCCTACGCCCGGCGCGCCGCGCCCGAGGCGACCTCCGAACTCAATTCGATCAACGTCGACGGCACAGGCAATGCGCTCCTGCTTTCAACCGCCCAGATCGACGCCTTGCATCCGCTCGGCTTCTTCGTCCACAACGACATCAACAACCTAGCCTTCATCCCGGGGACACACCGCTTGGCCTTCAATACGCGCGGCGTGCTCGAGGGCCCCGGCCTGCCCAAGTACGACGACTTGTTCGTCATCGACGCGGACAGTGCGGCCCTGACCACGGTCTTCCCGGCCGGGGCCGGCGGCGATTTTGCCTTCTCCCCCGACGGCACACGCGTAGCGATCATCCGCCCGACGACCGTCGGCCTTGCCAATGCAGATGGCAGCGGGATGAGCGCGGACATCGTGACCTACACCGCGGTGATCACTTACAGCGAGTACATGTACTACGTCCGCCCGCTGTGGACGGCAGACTCCGCCGCACTCGGCCTGGCCATTCCGTCCTCCGACCCACTGGCCCCGGGCCTCAGCGCCACCGTGTGGCGTGTGCCTGCCGCGGGCGGCCCGGCAGTAAGCCTGGCCACCATCAGTGGCGATTTCTTCTTCGCCCAGTTCGATTCTTCCTCGCTTTCCCCGGACCTCTCGCGCGTGGCGTTCTTGCGCGAGACCGGAACGCCCAACGTGCACAATCTGATCATCGCCAACGCCGACGGTAGCGGCGAAACGATCTATGCCACCGGCCAGTTGGGTTGGCTGGGATGGGCGCCGGATGGCATGCACTTCATCTTCTCGGAGGGTACCGGCAACAACGTCCAACTGGGCGCGCTCGGCACTCCCCCGGCGGCGCTTGTGACCGGCACGCGAGTGCGCTGGCTGAACGGCAGCGAGTTCCTGTATCTTTCGGGTTCACCGGGGTTGTGGACTCTCAACCGGGGCACGCTTGGCGGTGGCAGCGTGGCTCTGGCCACGCTTGTGGGGGATTACCCCGCCTACGATTTCGACCAATAGAACCGATCACGTGACTCCGTATCAAAAGAGCGGTCTCGGCCGCTCTTTTGATTTGAGGCCGAACTTACCTGGAAGAAAGAATGCCCATCACGAGCATTTGAGTCTCGCCCGATGCCGCTCGCATCAGCACGCGGGCTAGGCGATAGATTCGTCGGAAGTACGGGGGCATCTGCTCAATGCCGAGCGCGGAAAACCCGAACTGGGAATAGAAGGGGCCCAGTGCGCTGCGGCAAGTGAGATAGAGCGGCGGTGGGTTCGTACTCATCAATTCGAGGATGATCGCCCGCGCGATTCCCTGACGGCGCCGCGCCTCCACCACTGCGATCGAGGCCAATTCGCGGGATCCATCGCTGTGCTTCTTCACTTGCCCGATGCCCAGTACCTGGCCCGAGGTTTCCACGGCCACCACGAAATCCTGCCAGTGCAGGCTGAGCGGGTTGAGGTGATTGGTCGAGATCAAGGAACGGATGGTAGGCTGATCGGCGGCGTGCGCGCGACGCAAGCGGACTCTAGGCGGCAGCCAGGCAAGCCCGCTTTCGATCATCGGTTAGCCCACCAGCAATCTCTCTAAGATGCTCGCGGTTTCCTGCGGGTTGGCCTTGCCGCGCGATTTCTTCATCACCTGCCCCACAAACCATTGCAACAGGGTGGTCTTGCCCGCCCGGTACTGCGCTGCCTGCTCAGGGTTTTCCGCAATCACCTGACGGCAGAAATCCTCAAGCGCGGCCGCGCCGGAGATCTGCGCCAGCCCTTCGCGTTCGACAATCGCCCGCGGGGGTGTGCCCGAAGCCATGACCTTCTCCAGCAGGGCCTTGCCTGTGGCCAGCGTTACCGTCGCCGAATCCACCAGCGTGAGGATCTCGGCCAGATGCGCCGGGGTCAGGCCTGCCAGGGCAGCCGTCAGCGGCTGGCCGCTCTTCTGCTCATGTTCGTGTACGAGCCGCAGTACGTCGTTCATCATCCAGTTCGAGACGCGCTTGGCCTCGCCGCTGTACGCCCTGGCCGCCACCTCGAAGTATTCCGACAGCGAGCGCTCCTCGGTGAGGATTTCGGCGTCGTACTCGGGCAGTTGATACTCTCGCACGAAGCGCGCACGCCGTTCGAGCGGCAGTTCGGGCATTGCCTTCAGCAGCCGTGCACGCCAGGCCTCATCCAGCCGGATCGGCAGGAGATCGGGTTCTCGGAAGTAACGGTAGTCGCCCTCGGTCTCCTTCGCGCGCATCTTGCGCAGCATGCCCGCGTCTTCATCCCACTCGAGCGTCCACGCCTCTACCTGCCGGCCAGCCTCGACCTCACGCACCTGGCGCTGGATTTCTTTGGCGATGGCATCCCGCACAGCCTCGATTGAGTTGACATTCTTGATCTCGGTCTTGGGGTTGAGATGAGTCGCGCCGGCCGGGCGGATTGAGACATTCGCGTCGCAACGCAACTGGGCGCGCTCCATGTTGGCTTCCGAGGTCTCCAACCAGCGCAAGAGTTGGCGCAGACGAATGAGATACTGCGCTGCCTCATCGGCCGAGCGCAGGTCCGGCCCGGTGACCATCTCCACCAGCGGTACACCGCAGCGATTCATGTCCACGTAGCGTTGCCCGCCGGCCAACTTTGTCTTGCCCGCGTCCTCTTCCAGATGCAACTTGTGAATCGTCAAGCGGCGCATCGCCCCGCCGGGCAGCGGCAGGTCGAAGTATCCGCCTCGTGCCAGTGGCTCATCGTACTGGCTGATCTGGTAGCCCTTGGGCAGGTCCGGGTAGAAGTAGTTCTTGCGGGCAAAGTAGGATGTCTCCGCGATCGTCGCATGCACGGCCGCCGCCAGTCGAACGGCCTTTTCCACGACGACGCGATTGAGCACCGGCAGAACGCCCGGCAAACCGCAACACACCGGGCAGATGTTTGTGTTCGGCGGCTGTCCCCAACTGTCGGCCCGGCAGCGGCAGAAGATTTTCGACTCGGTGGAGAGCTGGATATGCGTCTCCAGCCCGATGACGGCTTCCCATTCCGCCATGCTTGCTCCTTATGCCACGCGAGCCGCCGGACGCGCGCGCCGCCCGGCCAGCAGCCACACACCCAGGATGACCGTCCAGACCATGAGCGATTCGAAAGGCGCACCGTAACGCGGGTTCTCGCCGTACTCGACCAGGGCTTGTGACAGCGACCCGGCTAACACGATCATCCAGCCGCCCAGCAGCACGGGCTCAATGCCCTCCAGTTTGCCCATGACCCAGCGGACAGTCCATGTCGCGCCCATCCCAAGAAAGACGAAGTTCACGCCGAGCAGCATCGCGCGCTCTACGTTCCACGAATTGCGCACGATCGACATCAGCATGTGAGGGTGGATCAGGTCGAGGTCCCAATAGACGGGCACTTTCCAGAAGCCGATCCACGACTGAACGACATTGCCGAGGTACAGCACCGGGTGGGCCACGATGAGCTTGAGGGAGATTTCCGTGAGCAGGCGCGAGAGGCCGGAATAGTCGACATCGGCCGCGCGGCTCAAGTCGAAAAAGGCGGCCCACACGGTCATGGCATGGTTGCCGGTTGCCGCCACACGCGCCGCGCGGTGCTCGAGGTAGATGTCGCGCACGGCTGCGTACTTGTCGGGCGCGTATTCCATGAAGTTGCCGACCATGTTGCTGAGCGAGTAGCCGGTCAGCGAAGTCGGTCCAAAGTAGCCCGCCGTGCGCCAATTGACGAAGCTCCAGCCGAGCACGAGCGTCAGGACCGGCGTTGCGAGGAGCGCTAGCGCGGCCGCCCTTGCACCCCACGGCTGGCCTCGCCGGCGCAGCCATGCCAGTGGAATCAGCACCGCGCTCCAGAAGAGCATCTGCGGCCGGGTGAGCGCCAACAGGCCGGCCAGTACTCCGAGCACCAGCTCCGTCCACGGCCAGCGCTCCTCGGCGCGGAAGCGCAGAAAAAGGAGCGTCAGGCTCGCGGCAAAGAGGAAGGTGCTTGTCGTCTCCGAGAGAATCATGCCCTCGAAGAACAACTGCGCCAGGTTGAGCGAGTGCGCTGCCCCTGCAAGAAAGGCTAGCCACGCCCGGCCGGTGAGGCGCCAGGTAACGAGGAACAGCATGGCCGAGACGGCCAGCCCCATGGTCGACTGCGCCGCCCATACCGCGCGCTCATCGAGCTGGAGCAGCGCAATCAGGCCGGGATAAACCGGCGGCCGAGTCGCATCGTTCCCGTGCAATGTGAGGCTGTGCAGCAGGCGGGCAATGTTGAGATACGACTGCGTATCGGAGTCATGGGCCGGTGCATAGACAAAGGCCATGCCCAGACGCAGGGCAAGCGCCAGCGCCATCAACGCGAAAAACCACCCGCGCCATGCGGCGGCACGTTGCACTCGCCTACCCCCCGCCCAGCACTTTGGGCCGCGCCGATCGCCAGGCCTCGGCCGCTGTGCTCATCTCATGGGCCCGCCCGATGCGGAACAGGCGCCCCTCGTCAAAATCGCGGGCCATGAATTGAATGCCAATCGGCATCCCGCCGCGGTCGAGCCCGGCCGGGATCGAGAGCGCCGGCACGCCGGCATGGTCCGCGGGTACGGTGAGCAGGTCTGCGTACTGCATCAGCACCGAGTTGCCGTACAGCGCGCCGAGCTCGAAGGCGGTGGTTGGGGTGGTCGCGGCGAGCAATGCATCCAGGCGGTGGGGACCCGCGGGGTCGAAGACCGCCTCGAAATCGCGGCGGATGAGCGTGCGCACGCGCAGCGCGCGCTGGTAGTAGTGCTTCTCATACTGCGCGGCCGAGACGTACATACCCATCAGGATTCGCAGCTTGGGCTGCACCCCGAACGCCTCGCCGCGCGAGGCACGGTACATCTCGCGCAGGTCGGCCATAGGCCTCGCGGTGCGGTGCCCGTATTTGACCCCGTCATAGCGGTGCAAGTTGGAAGCAGCCTCCACGCGCGCGACGACGAAGTAGGCGGGAATGCCGTAGCGCGTGTTGGGCATGGGCACGTTCTCGACGATCTCGGCGCCGGCACCCGCCAGCCGCTGCGCGGCATCGAGCACGGCCGCCTTCACCTGCGGGTCAATCTCCTGCTCGCGCAATTCACCGGTCTTCGCATCTGGATACTGGATGCGGAAGTAGTCCGGCGAGAGGCCGATGCGCATCCCGCGCACGCCCGCCTCCAGTTCAGCCAGATAATCCGGCACTGGTACAGTGGCGGCCGTGCCATCCTGGGTGTCGGGGCCGGCCATGGCGCCCAACATGAGGGCCGAGTCGGTCACGTCGCGCGTGAGGGGGCCGACGCAATCGATGGAAGAGGCAAACGCGATCAGCCCATAGCGGCTCACGCGGCCGTAGGTGGGCTTGAGCCCCACCACGCCGCAGAATGCGGCCGGCTGACGGATTGAACCGGCGGTGTCGGTGCCGAGCGAGAGGACGGCCTCGCCCGCGGCCACGGCCGCGGCGCTGCCGCCCGATGAGCCGCCCGGCACGCGTGATGGATCCCACGGGTTGCCGACCGGCGGCTGGAAGGCCGATGATTCATTCGAGGATCCGTAGGTGTACTCATCCAAATTGACTTTGCCCAGCACCACCGCGCCGGCCGCCTCCAGCCGGGTCACGCTGGTGGCGCTATAGGGCGCGACAAAGTGCTCGAGCATGCGCGAGCCGGCCGTGGAAGGCGTGCCCTCGACACAGAAGATGTCTTTGACCGCCAGCGGCACGCCGGCCAGCGGGCCCAGCGTCTCGCCGCGCGCGCGGGCCTGGTCGATGGAGCGGGCACGTTCTCGCGCCTGCTCGGCCTGCAGTGAGATGTAGGCATGCACGTGACGGCGGTCCTCGGCCTGCTCCTCAACC
>JBGOXY010000076.1:0-9731 GCA_041479415.1 Anaerolineae bacterium | reverse complement strand
CTGCGGGCCAAGGTGCGGTCTGCGTACACCAGGGCTGCCTCGCTCTGCAGCTCGGCCGAGGCGCGCTCCATGGCATGCAGCAGGAGCTGCAAGCCTTGCTCGGGGGTCACGACCGGAAGGATGAGCACCTCGTCGGCGCGGGTGACCAAGTTGTCCACTTGCCAGCCGATCAGGCCGATGATCTCGCCGTTCAGCTCGAGCAGGAAGTAAGCCTTCTGACCGAAGGCCGCCATGATGTCGGCCCGGCTCAGCAGGCGCGTCGGGCGGCGCACAAGGTTGATGAAGCCGGCAATCTCGTCCGCATCCGGCGGGCGTCCGCGCCGCACCGAGGCTTCGCCGCGCGGGCGCGGTTGAGTTTCGGCCTCCGCCGGCCGCGGCACCATGGCCCAGGCCGCCTGCACCTGGTTCCAAGTCGACTCGAAAGACTCATCGTTGTGTATGACAACATCGGCGCGGGCCAACTTTTCTTGCTGCGGCGGCTGGGCGGCCACGCGCTGGCGGGCAGCCTGCTCGCTCATCCCACGCTTCTCGCGCAGGCGCACCAGCTGGATCCACTCGGGAACGTGCGTCACCCACACCGTGTCGCACAGGTCGACCAGGCCGGATTCGAGCAGCTTGATGGCCTCGATCACCACTACCGGCGCGCGCGAGCGCTGCACCAGCAGGTCGAGTGCCTCGCGCACCAGAGGGTGGACCACCGCTTCGAGTTTGGCTAGCAGTTTTGAATCGGAGAAGACCAGCTTGGCCAACGCCTGGCGGTTGACCTCGGCCTGGTCGTCGAGGATCCATTCACCGAACGTCCGCACCACCTCGGCGTAGCCGGGCGCGCCTTTGGAGATCGAGCGGTGGCTGAGGGCGTCCGCATCGATACCGTACGCACCCAGGTGCTCGAGCATCTTGCGCACGACGCTCTTGCCGGTGGCGATGTTGCCTGTCAGCCCGATGACGAATTTGCCCGGCCAGCGGCTCATGGAGGTGGGAACCCACTCTGGGGGAATAGGTGCGGCTCGATTGTAGTCGGGGGCGGAGAGGCTGTCAAAGCGGGCGCGGTCTCAGGGCACGGCCGTGCCGGCGGCATAGATCTGGTCGCCGACGGCCAGATAGAGGGTCTTGTCGATGCCCAGGGCGAGCGCCGTGGCTTCACCTTCTTCGGAGGTTGTGACCCGGAAGCGCTCAAGGAAATTGAGCGCCAGCGAGAAGCGGTACGCTCCGCGGCCGAATCCATCCAGGAAGAAGAGCGACGGTTCGGGCGGCTCGTTGTAGGTCACGCGGATTAGCTGGGCATCCACAATGCGCGGCCCGGGCGCACGTCCGGCGCGGGTGTCGTTGTAGAGCACCGAGCCGCAGACGTTGGCCCCGGTCTGCCCTCCGCCCGGTGGTTCGTAGAGCGGGTTGTAGGCGCAGCGCGTGAGTTGCCCGTCGGCATGCAAGAAGAACACGTCCCCGTTGGCCACCGCGAAGTCGATCGTGTCGGTGAGGTTGGGCACGCCCGCATCGAAGTAGTCGTTGGGCGGTTGATCGAAATGAAAACCGCGTGTGGCATAGCGCCAGAACCCGTTGCTCAGCGGGTCGAGCACATACAGGCGGCCGTTGTAGTAATCGATGGCGCGTGCACCAAGCCACCCGGTGCGCGGCGGCTCGAGCTCCCCGGCCACTGCCTCGCCGCCCGGCGGGCAGTACAGGATGCCGCCTTGCGCATCGACCGCGACCAACACGCCGGCCTTCGCCGATTGAGGCATCTGGGTGCCCACGGTGATGTCTGGCACCCATACCATGTCCACCGGCGTGTCAATCGTGTGCTCGGGGTAAGCGCCCGATTCGCAATGGAAAGTCTCGTCGAGTTGATAACCGCCCTGCCCGAGCACCAATCGCAACACGCGCCCCTGGGTGGCGTCCAACACGAACATCTGCCGGTCGCCGGCCACCAGTGCACGAACGTGCGTGTTGGCTCCCAGCCCGCCGGGCACCATCGGGCTGAATTCGAGGGGGGTGATACCGTCGAGTTGGTCGAGCGCCGCCACGCCTTGCTGGTGCAGCGCAGCCTGTTCCGGTGACTCGCCAAATCGCGCGGCATCCTCCAGGAGCACCAGGACTTCGCCCCATGCCTGGCGTACTTGCGCCGGGTCGGAAGTGAGAGCGGCCGAGGCCGAGGCCTGGCGCGCCTGGTCCATCAACGCGGCAAACTGCTCGCTGCGGCCGCGGCGAAAATAGACCACGCTGACGAGAACAACCACCACCACTGGGATGGCGATCGCTGTGGCCAGCATGAGTTGCGGCGGCAAAGTGAGCATGCCGCGCTCCTGCAGTGTGCCAGCCGGCATCAGTCGGGCGATGCCTTTGCGCAGAGTCATCCATGCGCTGCGGGTCGTGGTGCGTGCGGCGCGGGCGAGTGCCCCCAGTGCCGCCCAGGCATTCAGCCGCGGCGTGGGTGGTGCATCAGCCAATGGAGCCACGTGCGGCAGCACCCCGTCATCGCGCCCAGTGAGGGAAGGCCCCACGTGGATGGGCGGACGGCCGGAAGCCGGCATCTCGATAATCGGCCCCTGTGGAGCGTGCGCTCGGGGCGCCGCTTCTCGTGCGCTACTCGGCGGCATGGGCGGCCCCTGCCGAGACGGAGCAGGTTCTTCTGCTGCAAGCTCACGAGGCGCGGCCTGCTGCGCCTCGCGGATGATCGAGAGGGCTTCGGCCGCCGAGCGCTGGCCGGCCGATGTTACTGGAGGCGGGGGCACCGCCGTGGCACGCTGCTCGCGCACCACGGTCGCCAGGTCCGCTTGCTTTTGTGCACCGCCGGCGGCTGGAGCCAGGCGCGCCAGCATGCCGCTCGTCTGGCCCATATTGCGCTGGGCCATGCGTTCGGCCACGGCGCGCAGCGAGAGGCGTTCGGCCCCGTCCAGCGCGACGTTCCAGCTCGGCGCGGGCAACGCAGCAATCAGCAGGCTCACCCCGCTCTCGCGCGGGTCGTCGCCCAGCGGGATATGCCCGTAGCGCAACTCCAGCGCACGCGAGCTGCCCAACGGGCGCGTGGCGGATTCCTCGTGCGGAGGGTAAAGGTTCACCCGCCCTGGCTGTGCCACCACCGCCAGCACCGAGCCAATGTAGCCCAGATAGAGCGCCTCATCATGAACGACCAGGCATATCAGGTTGGCCTGCATTGCGGTCGAGACAACACCGGTGCCCGCCAGGAGCAGTTCTTCATTGATGGTCGTGAATGCCGCACGCAGTGCCGCGGTCACCGAACCGGGGGTTTCGAAGTAGGCCCGTGCTCCAAGCTGGCACAGCTCATCGGCCAGTGAGGCCGGCGCTGTGGTGCCGGGCAGCATCGCCAGGCCCATCAGGAAGATGTCGTTACCGCGTCCGCGGGCGCTGCGCCGCGGCGCCGGGCGCAACAGGTACCCGCGCGGCATCTCCTCACTCAGGCGAGTGTTGGAGTATTGCACCGGCAGGATTTCGGCATCGAGAGCAGGCATGGCGCTATTGTAACCCGAAGGATTCGCGGGTGATTCGTATCGAGAGGCTGGCTGCAAGGAGTGTGCCGGGGGGCAGAACCGCCCCACTGAAGGAGAAACGCACCGCAGATCTCGTCGTCCCCGCCTGATCGAGGCGGGGACCCAGGGTTTCGACCGCCCGAGAAACGATCGGCGAGTTTGCAGCGTGGATTCCCGTTAGTGCCACACGGGAATGACGATCAAGAGCCAGGACGCATCCTCCTCGCATGGCCTGCCCATTACACAGGAGGTCGCACCGCGCCTCTTCTCCTCGCTGCTCAAGGAACAGAATGCCTCGGCAGTTGACTGTGCCGCTTAAATCAAAATGGGGCCGCCCATTGTGTGCGTGCGGACGGCCCCGTGTTCTCGAGCGTGTCTGCAGCTCAGTCTGTGCCCGTGATGTACTCGTGAATGCTCGCCGCGGCGCGCCGCCCGGCAACCATGGCCGTCACCACCAGGTCTGGGCCGGTCACGTCGTCGCCCCCGGCGTAGACACCTGGGCGCGAGGTTGCACCGCTGGCGCGGTCGATCTCGATCAGCCCCCAGTCGTGTGTCTTAAGATCCGGCGTGCTCTCGCCGATTTCCGGATCCGGCCAGTAGCCCAGGGCCAGGACCACGGTGTCGGCCTCGACCACGAAGTTCGATCCTTCGATGGGGACCGGTTTGCGGCGGCCCTTGGCGTCCGGCTCGCCCAGCTCGCACTGCAAGCACTCGACGCCGTTCACCCATCCATCCGGGCCGGCCAGGAAGCGCACCGGCTGAGTGAGGAAGCGGTAGCGTGCTCCTTCTTCGCGCGCGAGGGCGCGGTCCTTTTTGCCACCCGGCATCTCGGCTTCGGTGCGCCGGTAGACACAGGTCACCTCTTCCGCACCCAGTCGCAGCGCCGTGCGCAGGCAGTCGGAGGCGGTGTCGCCGCCGCCCACCACGGCCACTCGGCGTCCGATGCGCGGCTTCTCGTGCATTTCGGGGGGCAGGAATTCCTCGGGCACATTGGTGCGAATGAGGAAATTGGTCGATTGATAGACGCCCGGCAGATCTTCCCCTGGGGCCTTCATGGTGGCGGGGATGCCCGAGCCGACGCCCACAAAGACCGCTGAGAATCCCTCCGCGAAGAGTTGCTCGATGGAGTGCGATTTGCCGATCCGGGTTCCGGTAACGAAAGTGACACCCGCTCTGCGCAGGTCGTCGATGCGCGGCTGGACGGCGCGCTTGGCCAACTTGAAGTTGGGAATGCCGTAGACCAGCAAACCGCCGGCGGCGGGAAAGGCCTCGAACACCGTCACCGCGTGCCCGCGTTGCACGAGCTGCTCGGCGCAGGCCATTCCAGCTGGCCCAGAGCCAACGATCGCCACGCGCTTGCCGGTCGGCGTGCCGCGCAGGATTTCGACCCGTCCGGCCTCGCGTTCGTAATCCGCGACAAACGCCTCCAGCGCACCGGTCAGCACCGGTTCGCCCTTTTTGTTGCGCACGCAGGCACCCTGGCAAAGCTGCTCGTGCGGGCACACGCGGCCGCAGATCTCAGGCATGGAAGAGGTCTTGCGGTAGATCGCCGCGGCACCGAGGAAATCACCCTGTTCGATGAAGGTCATCGCGGTGGGGATATCGTTGTGCCCCGGGCAGGCTTCCATGCATGCGGCGGGATCTGGGCAGTGGATGCAGCGCATCGCCTCGCGCTTGGCGCGCTCGGCATCAAAGGGCAGGAACGTCTCATTGAAATCCTGAATGCGCTCACTGATCTCGCGCGCCGGAAGATCCTCGAAGGCGATCTTCATGCGCGCTTTGCGGTCGAGGGCATTGGAGTCGCTGGGCGTCGTCTGCATCGAGCTTCTCTCCTCAAGAGATGCAACGGCCTCTGCGCATCCAGGCGATGCACATGCCAGAGTCCGTGTTGTGACTCAAGTCACAATGAGTCTAATCGCCGAATTCAGGGTGAGTTAGGGCATGAAGTCACATCTGCCGGAGATGAACATCACCCGCTCATGGGAGGACATTCCCGTCTCATGCGCTGGGCAGTGATGCCCATAGGCTGGGTGTGGAGATTGCAGACATGGAAGACCGGATTGCCTGCACCGGCCTCCCGCCCCAAGGTAGCCCGGCAACCGACCCCGCGAACAATGCCTGCATCGCAGCCGCGCGTCCACCACAGCCCGCGGTGCGAGGCGCTCATCTTTTGCTAACCTTTCGCGTATGCTGGCTTCACAATCGGCCGGTAGCCTGATGTGGATGGAAGGCCGCGAGGTGGCGCGCTGGACCGCTGCGCATGCCGCAGCGCGCCTCGAATGACGGCCCTCTTCCGTCTTGGCGCTTCTCTCCGTATAATGGCACTTCAAACCCGTGCGTGGCAGGCGCGCAGGACAACCCAGACTCGTTTCTGCGCGGGAGGATCGGCATGAAGAGATGGATGTGGATTCTTATCGCGGCGATCGTGGTGATCGCCGTGATTCTTGGCATTGTGTTTGTCGCGCGGCGCCAATCGCAAAGTCAGCTCAGCTCGCTTCAGACTCAACCGGCGGAGATGGGCACGCTGTCGGCCTCGGTGGGTGCCACCGGCACCCTGGAGGCCCGCCAATCCTCCGGGCTGAGTTTCGCCTTGAGCGGCCGGGTGGGCACCGTGGGGGTGAAACTAGGCGACCAGGTTGCCGAGGGTGACATCCTGGCCTCCCTCGACCCGGCCTCGCTGCCTCAGCAGGTGGTGGCCGCGCAAGCGGACTTGGTCAACGCCCAGAAGGCCCTAGATGACCTTCTCAAATCGGATGTGCCTCGGGCCAATGCCCAGCTGGCCCAGGCCAATGCCCAGAAGGCATTTGACAACGCGAAGACAACCTACGATCGAATTGTGGTTGATTCCAAGACGGGCGGATTGCTCAACGCGCAGGATTGGCTGGCCAAAGCCAGCGCGCGCTACAACTATCTGAGGCAGCGGCCCGAGGCGAGCGTCGGCTATCAGATCTCGCTGCAGCAAGCCTACCTCGAGTACATCCACGCCCTGCAAGCGGTGCAGAAGGCGCAGGCCGCCGTCGAGGATCCACAGTCACGCGGTAGCTCGGCCTCCCAGGCGACGATTGATACAGTGACCGGGCAGTACGAAGTGGCCAAGGCCCAACTCGAGGAGGCCCAGCGCACGTACGACCGGCTGAAGGATGGACCCAACCCCGCGGATGTGGCAGCGGCCCAATCGCGCGTGGATGCCATCCAAGCTACGCTCAACCAGGCGAGCATAAAAGCCCCCTTCGGCGGCACGATCACCGGCGTGGGCCTTTTGCCTGGCGACCTGGTGACGCCCGGCGCCGTGCTTATCAACATCGCCGATCTCTCCGAGTTGCACGTGGATTTGCCGATCGCCGAGGTGGATGTCAATCGCGTGCAGGCTGGTCAGTCGGCCTCGCTCACCTTCGACGCCGCGCCCGAGGCAACCTTTACAGGCCGCGTTATCAGCATCGGCTTCGCGCCGCGGGTTGCGGCTGGCGCCGTCAATTATCCGGTCACCGTCGTGCTGGATGTGCCCGATGAGCGCATCCGTCCGGGCATGACCGTGGCAGTGAACATCGAGGTCTCCCGGCTGGAGAATGTACTGCTCGTGCCCAACCGCTCGGTGCGCTCGGTGCAGGGCGAGCGCGTGGTTTACGTGCTGCGGGGCGGGGTGCCCGTGGCGGTCAACGTGCAGCTGGGCGCCTCGAATGATGTGCAAAGCGAAGTGCGCAGCGGCGACCTCAAAGAAGGCGACCTGGTCGTGCTCAACCCCCCATCGCTTCTCTTCAGCGGCAACGGCGGCGGCGGACAGATGTTCATCAGGCCCGGAGGCTGATGATGAGCGATTGCGTCATCTGCCTCGAGAACGTCACCAAGACCTACCGCATGGGCGAGATCGAGGTGAACGCCCTGGCCGGCGTCTCGATGCGCATTCGCCGCGGCGAAGCGGTGGCCATTATGGGTCCTTCCGGCTCGGGGAAGAGCACGCTCATGAATATTCTCGGCTGCCTCGACCGCCCGACCTCCGGGCGGTACGAGCTTGATGGCGAGACGGTCGAGACGCTCAACGACGATGCCCTGGCGGCCATCCGCAACCGCAAAGTGGGGTTCGTATTCCAGAGCTTCAACCTGCTCGGGCGGGCTACGGCCCTGGCCAATGTCGAGCTGCCGCTGCGTTATGCCGGCATGCGCAAGGGCCGCCGCGAGCGCGCGACACTCACTCTGGAATCGGTCGGGCTTGGCGACCGCATCCGCCACCGGCCCACGGAGCTTTCCGGAGGCCAGCAACAACGGGTGGCCATCGCCCGCGCGCTGGTCAATGAGCCGGCGATGGTGCTGGCCGATGAACCCACCGGCAACCTCGACAGCCGCTCGGGGGCCGAAATTCTCCAGTTGCTGATGCAGCTCAATCGCGAGCGTGGCACAACATTGATCGTCGTCACTCATGATTCCAGCGTGGCAGCCAAGACACAGCGCGTCATCCGGCTGCGCGACGGGTTGATCGAGGCGGAATATGTTCCTGGCTCAGAACCTGCTTGAGGCGCTCGAAAGCCTCACCTCCAACAAATTGCGCTCCGGGCTGACCATGCTCGGCATCGTCATCGGTGTGGCGGCGGTGATTGCCATGCTGTCGGTGGGTCAGGGCGCCTCGGCTTCGATCACCGGCGCGATCAACGAGATAGGCACCAATCTCATCTTTGTGATTCCCGGCGGGCAAGAAGACGTCACCGTGACGCGACCGCTGACGATGGGCGATGCGCGCGCGATTGCCGACCCGCTCCAGGCCCCCTCGGTGCTGCTCGTGGCTCCCATGATCCAGAGCCGGGTCGACGTGACGGTGGGCGGCCAGAGCCACAGCACGCAACTGCAGGCGGTGACGGCCGACTACCAGCAAGTGCGCAACGTGACACTGAGTGATGGCGAGTTCATCAACGACGACCAGGTGCTCGGCCGCGCCTCCGTGGTAGTGCTGGGCAGCGACGTGGCCGACAATCTATTCGGCACGACGGTCGGCCTGGTGGGCGAAACGGTGCGCCTGCAGGGCCAACCCTTCCGGATCATCGGGGTGGAGGAATCCAAGGGCGGCAGTGGATTCGCCAGTCAAGACGATCACGTGACCATTCCGCTCACAACCGCGCAGGCCCGGTTTACCGCGCAGCGGGGCGGCGCGCCCGATCGGTTGGACATGATCCTCGCCCAGTCGGTCACCACCGAGGCTGTGCCGCAAGCGGTGACCGAGATCGAGGAAATCCTGCGCCTCCGGCACCGGGTGCAAGTCGGCAAGGATGACTTCACCACGTTCAAGCAGCAAGACATCCTGCAGACGGCGGCCCAAATCACCGGCGTCCTGACCATTTTCCTGGGCGGGATCGCTGCCATCTCACTCCTGGTGGGCGGCATCGGCATCATGAACATCATGCTGGTGTCGGTCACCGAACGCACGCGCGAGATTGGCCTGCGCAAAGCCCTCGGCGCGCGGCGGCGCGACATCCTGATCCAGTTTCTCACCGAATCGGCGACCCTCAGCCTGGCGGGTGGGATAATCGGCATCCTGCTCGGATGGTTCTTGGCGTGGGCCGTCGGGCAGATTGCGACCGCCACCGGTAATGATTTCACGCCGGTGGTGGGAGTCGATTCGATCCTCCTGGCAACAATCTTCTCGGCCGCAGTGGGGTTGTTCTTCGGCATTTACCCCGCCTCGCGCGCCGCCTCACTGCAGCCGGTCGAAGCGCTGCGCTACGAGTAAAGAGAAACCCCGACCGCGAAGATCGCAAAGACCTCAGAAAACTCACACCCCAGAGAACACAAAGATGTCACAGGGATCTAGGGAAAGATCTCTGTGACATCTTTGTTCTCTGTGGTTGAGGATCTATGCGTCTCATGTGAGTGAGGTTGGCACGAGCTCGAGGTGTTTTCCGGAGCGGATGAGGCACGCGGCCGGTCGGTAGTGATCGTGAGCGCAGATGACGATCGCCCGGTTGGCTTCGGCCCACGCCTGCCAGCGCCGCTTGGTAGCCAGAGTTTCGAGCGGCTCGGCATCGAACGCGGTGAGCCAGTTCAGGCGCTCGAAATGCACCGCCAGGCTGGCCATGTCGCCGGCAAACAGGACGGGCCGTGTGCCTTCGATCACGACGCTTTGATGTCCGCGGGTATGCCCGCGAGTAACGACGGTACGCAGGCCGCCCGTCACCTTCGTGTCGCCGTGCACGAGGCGCATCTGCCCGCTCTGGATCAGGGGTTGAAAGTTGGCGGGCAAATAGGTATTGCGCGTGCGTT
>JBGOXY010000075.1:0-9738 GCA_041479415.1 Anaerolineae bacterium | reverse complement strand
CATCCGTAATCGGGACGGAGAAATCACCGGCCCGCCCGCCGTGCAACACCGCGCTCCCATCGGCCAGGTTCAGCGTTCTTGCCGTCGTGCCGACTCGGCGGTGAATCAAACCTCACCCCACTGAGATTAGATAAAAGAGCGGCCCGATTTCAGGCCGCTCCGTGTCGGGGCGGGCGGATTTGAACCGCCGACCCCCTGCACCCCATGCAGGTGCGCTAGCCGAACTGCGCTACGCCCCGTCGACCTCGTCATTATAGCCGATGCGCCTCAGCCTGCCCAGGGCGTACGATCGTGCCCCGCCATGCGCCACTCCGCTCACGCGCCACTATTGAGCCGGAAGCCGTGTCCTCGCACTGTAACAATGTAGTCCCATTCGGTATCGACTTCCGACAGCCGGTCGCGCAGGCGCCGCACCAGCGCATCGATCGCCTGCTCCGAGACGCCGTCAGTGGAAACCCCTGGCCAGACGCTCTCGACCACCTCTTCTCGCGACACAACCGCGCCGCTTCGCAAGTAGAGGAGCTCCAGCAGTCGATACTGATGCACCGAAAGCGGCGGATCGATCTCCGTCTCGCCGACCCACACCTTGTGCGCCCGCGGATCGATGTGCAACCGTCCTGCTTGCGCTAGGCCGCCATCCAGCGTGAGGGGCACTGTCGAATCGGAGGCAACAAACACCACCTGCAGCACCAAGGCCACCTGGATGATGTCACCGTCGGTCAACTCGACCTCGCCGTCCACGGGCTGTCCATTGACCCAGGTGCCATTCTTGCTGCCCATATCTTTCAGGTAGGGAGACCCTTCGCGACGATAAACGCGAAGGTGGTGGCGCGAGATCTGCCGATCTGGAATGGCAACATCGCAGTCTTCGCCGCGGCCGAGGACCAGCCCTTCCTGAGGAATCGTCCACCGTTGCCCGCTGAGCGGGCCGGATTGGACGATCAGTACCGGCAACTCTTCAGGTCCCGCCATACCTCACACCACCGAAGTGCGCAAGTCGCTCGCTGGTTGTCGGTCGAACCATGGGCCGCCGCGCATGCTGTATAATCGCCGTGAGTTCATCGGCCTGGTGTCTGGACCTACGGGAGGGAGGTCTCGCCGAGACGAAGGATCAGGCCGCTGCCCCGCCTTCCCGGATCATCCGAAATCGTTAGGCGTACGAACACGGCCCTTCGGGGCCGCGTGTGGAGCCGTTTATGCCGAAGCCGCTTGCGCCCGGAGAATTCCTGCGCGGCCGCTACCGCATCCGGTCGATCATCGGCCAAGGCGGGATGGGCGCAATCTACCTGGCCGAAGATGAACGGTTGACCGGGCGCCTGTGTGCTCTCAAAGAGGTCGTGCACGACACGGCGCTCTCCGCCCAACTGCAGCAGCAGGCAGGCGAACAATTCTACCGCGAAGCGAGCATCCTGGCCCGCCTCGATCATCCGAACCTGCCTAAGGTCTCCGACTACTTCTCAACCACAACCAAAGACTATCTGGTGATGGATTACGTCGCAGGCAGCGATCTGCGCGCCCTCATCGAACAGGCCCGGGCCGAACACCGCTTCCTCAGCGAGGCGGAGGTCCTGGCATGGATGGGACAGCTTCTGGACGCGCTGGAATACCTCCACGGACAAGACCCGCCCATCCTGCATCGCGACATCAAGCCCAGCAACATCAAGCTCACACCCATCGGTATCGTCAAGCTGGTGGACTTCGGCCTGGTGAAGGTGCTTGAGCCCGACGAAATGACGGTCACGGTGGTGCAAGGCCGCGGTACCGCGCTCTATACACCCCTCGAGCAATACGGTGGCGACACAGGACACACTGATCCTCGCACCGACCTGTACGCGCTGGGCGCGACGCTCTACCACCTGTTGACCAACGAACCGCCGGCTGAAGCCAAGCACCGCTTCCTTTCGCCGGATGCCCTGATTCCTCCGAGACACCACAATCCCGCCATATCCCCCGCGGTCGAACGGGCGATATTGTGGGGCATGGCTTTGCACCCGGCCGATCGGCCCCCGGACGTCAACGCCCTGCGCGAATCGCTGCTGGGCAAGATGCCGTCCCCTTCAACCTCTTCGCGGATGAGGGAGAGGCGTCCAGGTTCAGTCTTGCCGCCCCTCGGACGCGTTGAGGCTCTCCTGGCAGCCTCCGCGTTGGCCCTCCTGGCCATTGCATTCGCCGCCTCGGCCGGTCGCTGACGGGTGCGGCACGCCGAGTGGCTCAGTTGCCCGCGCGTCTCCTCCGCGCAAGGGTCCACACGGCGGCTCCCCCTACAAGCCCGCCAACGAACGCAACGACGACTCCGGCAAAAGGACCCGCCCCACGGGTGATGGATTCGGTGCCCGGCAGGTTCATAGCAATGTAGTCGTACGCCAGAAGACCGCCCACAACGACCGCTAGTCCTCCACGGACTTCCCAGCCGCGAGCCCCCAAGCGGCCCAACATGAATCCAACCAACGCCCCTAACCCGCCAAGAACCAGCAACGAAGCCGCGAGCGCAGTCCCTCCGGCGGGGCCTTCAGACGCGCCATCTCCCGCGACCGCAACGAGTGCGGGTGTGGCTTCAGAGACACCCGCTCCAAGTGTGGCCGTCGCCGGTGGCGTTGGGGCGATGGCCGTAACAAAACCTGGCGTCTCACCGACTTGCAGCAGCAAGATCGTGGACACCATCGCTGGTTCGCTCACGGCGTACACTTCCATCGCACCGATGCGATCGATGACGTGACTGGCCGTCGCCAGTCCCGCCTGCGTGGCGCCCTCGAGCACCAGCGTGGGTATGTTATCGCTAGGGTAAGCGATACGAAACCGGACGACGGTCCCATCCGGCACAAGGTGACCGTTTTGGTCGATGACCGGACCCGCCTTCAGATGCAAGCTGTCGCCCACTCGATACCCGCTCGGCGTAGGGGCCGGAGTGCCGGGCCCAGTGTCGACGGCTTCCACGGCCAGTGGAATGATCTGGTTCGGAGCAGCCGACAA
This sequence comes from Anaerolineae bacterium, assembly GCA_041479415.1. Taxonomy (GTDB): domain Bacteria; phylum Chloroflexota; class Anaerolineae; order Anaerolineales; family RBG-16-64-43; genus RBG-16-64-43. The sequence goes on along the minus strand of JBGOXY010000075.1, from coordinate 6,768 downwards.
CGCAGTAACCAGGCTGTACCCTACGCCCTCCACTGCCACGGGCGAGGCGCCCTGCGGTGCGAGCTCGCCGAAGAGTGTGCGAGCGGCCACCTCAATGGCTGCCGGTACCTTGCTGTAGAGAGCGTAGTAGGCCGTTATCTTGCTGATGTCTGTCGAATCGAGGTAGTACGGCGCCCCCAAGGCGAAGACGATTACCTTCCGCCGCCGTACAAGATCCGCACGTTGGCTCAGCAAATCACTGAGAGCATGCGACCCCGCCACAGCCGGATCGGTGTTGAGCGTGAGGGCTACGATGATCGTCGCAGAATCGAGATCGCGGGCGAGGTTTTCATTCGGTGATCCTTGCAGATAGGTCGCCAGATCTGCAAACGAATACGACGTGAGGCGAGCGGCGGAGATTTGCCCGCTGCCCTCCGGGCCGTACATGCGTTCAACAACCTTGCGCAGCACGTCGTAGGGCACCAGCGCAACCGAGTCGCAGGCGGTGCACGGTCGATACGAACGCGAGTCAGTCAGGAACAGGATCCGATCGCCGGTCGTCGGTGGCTCGAGGCCCCGCTCATCGACCTCGGCGGAGGCGGGGCTGAGCCGAGTCAAACCGCGGCTCTCGATCTCAAATGCCACCGCCTCATCCTGGCCTACCTCGATCCGTGTTCCCGGATAGGCGGTGCTGCTCAAGCTGTCAAAGAAAGGATACAAGCGGTACTTGAGTGCGAGAATCCTCACGACGGATTCGTCGACTCGCTGTGCGAAGGCTGCATCCTCCTGGTACTTCTCAACAAAGGAGGTAATCGTCTCCTCGATCGAGAGGCGCTCGTCGCCTACACCCGAGGAGCGGAAATCCGCTAGCTGCAACAAATCATTGCCCGCCAGAAAGGCGTCCTTGGCCAGCAGGCGGCCCGCGAAGGCCACCCCGCTCGGATCGTAAAAGCGGCGCACCGACTGGGACCCGAGGGAATCGCTGACGGTCAGCCCGCCCGATTCCCGCCAGTTGCTGAATTCGGGCAGCCCCATCACCTGAGCTAGTGCCTGCGGGTCGAGGCTCAATGGGCGCGTGGTCACTCGGATATTCCCCTGCAGGCCCTGGTAACGGATATGCGAGACCAGCAGCCCATCGGCTGTGCCAGCATCGCCCAATTCGCCGCGGGTGACGGCCGCGAAGGGAGCGAGATCGATTTGACGCAATTGCTCAAGCGCCTTGCGTACGGTGGCAACTTCCTCCTCCGGATCCCGATCGCTCCCGCCGATCCCAGGGAAATGGGTTGGTACGACCGCTACTCGACCTACTCCCCCGCGATGAACGCCGCGGATGAATGCAGCCCCCAGGTCGCCGACCCAGAACGGATCGCCGCCGAACACTCCTGACCCGAGGTCACCAGCCGCCACCGGATTTGGCCGCTCAACAACGTCGAGGCTCGGACCGAGCAACATGTTCACCCCGAGCGCGGCCAACTCACGCCCGGCCACAAACCCGGCCGCCTCAGCCAATGTCGAATCCCACGTGGCGCCGATCGCCATCTGGGATGGCAAGAGCGTAACGTCATTGGCGAGGCTCGATCCCGGATAGCCGTCCCCACTCTGGGCCAGGGCGATGAGCAGCGGTACGAAGGTGGATGCGGCAGGGGGGTGCGCATCGCCCGTCTCGGCCGCGGCTCGAACGGCGCTCGCGCGAGCTTGTTGCAAGGCGTTCGTCAAAACGTTCAGGCCGGACGCCTCCCCCGTCCCGGGGAGAATGTTCCCGTTGCTCGTCCGGAGCAAGACGCCGCCGATGTGGTACTCACTGATGAGTTCATAGATCGTGGAAGTGGGGCCGACGTCCTGCCCTTGGAATGTGACGATGAACAACTGGCCGACACGTTCCTGGGGTGAAAGCGATTCGAGCAGGCGCTCAGCCTTTTCCTGAGGCGTGGTTCCCTGGTAAGGCATTGCGCCAAGAGCTGGCATCGCCAGCATGAGCGTGAGCGCAACCAGCAAGGTGCGTCGCCACGCCGGGAGAAGCGCCTGTCTACACCTGGTCATCGCCTGATTCGCCTCTCAACCGGGTCGCCCTTCAGCGACCGGCGCCGCCCATCGCTTGCAGAGGTCCGCGTGCACATCAAGGGAGATGTTGCCTCCCGAAATGAGAACGATGTGTTCTCCGCCGCGGGTCAGAGCCGCTTGGCGAGCGGCAGCCAGTGCAACCGCGGCCGAGCCTTCGATCCGCTCGCCGAAGCGCCACCATGCCTCCGCAATCGATTTGGCGATCGATTCTTCGTCGACAAGCACGAACTCATCCACAACTTGGCGCACCAGGTCGAGCGTCTGGGATCCGGCCTCAACCGGCCCCGCCAGCCCATCGGCCAGGCTTTCGCGTTCCACCACGCGGCTCATCTCCTGCCCGTGAAAGTGAGCGTGCAAGAAGGCTGAGGCATCCGATTGCGCCGCGGCCACTCTCCACTCTGGGCGCATCGCACGAATCACGCAACCCGTTCCAGCGGCCAAACCCCCACCCCCAGCCGGAACCCAGACGGTCGCATGCTGCAAATGCCCGACTGCTTCCACCACCTCCAATGCGAGGGTCCCCTGCCCCGCGATTATCCAGTCGTCGTTGTACGGCGAGACCCACAATCGCCCCGACGTGCGAGCGTCCTCAATCGCCGCCGCTTCGGCCTCGCCGTAACCACCCTCGACCAACACCACCTCGGCACCCAGCGCGCGCATGGCCGCGACCTTCTCCGGCACCGCGTGCACATAGGTGAACACGCGAACCTGCGCAGCTACCAATCGAGCGGCGAAGGCAACCCCCTGCCCGTGGTTTCCGGCGGAGGCCGCCACCAGCCCACGGGCTCGCGCCTCCACGGATTGGGCAAGGACCTTATTCAATGCCCCACGCAACTTGAAGGATCCCGTCGCTTGCTGATTCTCCCATTTCATCCAAAGGGGCGACGCGTCGTCCTTGGTCAGCGGGGTCCGCGCAATATGCGGCCGGATTCGGTCGACGGCCTGGCGTATCAGTTCCAGTCTAACCACGTTGTATTTCCCGGCCAATGGCCGCCAGGATGACATCCGGCTCGTCGGTGATGATTCCGTCCACTCCTTGGGCGGCCAAACGAACGGCGTCGGACGGATCGTTGACCGTCCAGGCGCACACCCGGGCGCCGCGCGCGTGAGCCGCGCGCACTGACCGGACGTTCGTTTGATCCAGGTGAAGGTTATATGACTGTGGTTTAGCGACGAACGCGAACCATGCCTCCCGAAGGAAGAGCGGCATCGAGGGCATCGTGAGCAAACCGCGCGGCACCTGCGGAGCAAGGCGAGCAGCGCGGCCAAGCGACAGCGGGTTGAAGGAGGACAACAACACCTTGCGTTGCAGGCCCATTCGCACCACCATGTCGACGACCACCTGCTCAAGACAGTCGCCACGGGTCGCGTAATTCTTCAGCTCGATGTTGATCCAGGCCCGCCGCCCGATTTCCTCAAGAACGTTCTGCAGCTGCGGGATGCGGGTGCCGCGAAAGGCTGCAGAGAACTTGGACCCGGCGTCCAGGTCGCGAAGCTCCGCCCAGGCGCGGTCTTGAACCTGGCCGGTCCCATCGGTGGTTCGCTCCAAGTGTGTGTCGTGGATGACCACCGGCACTCGATCGCGCGAAAGCATCACATCCAGCTCAATCGCCTGCGCCCCGAGCTCAAGCGCCAGCCGAAAGGCTTCCAGCGTATTCTCCGGCGCGCGACGGTTTGCGCCGCGGTGAGCGATGACCGCCGGAACGTGAGGGAACAGGTGGGCGAGGTCGTCCATGGGCATGTTGGGTCCAACCGGCGGGGCGATAAAGAAAGCCACGGACCCGGCGTGCGGTCCGTGGGCCGTGCGTCCAGATCCGCCGGGCTCTAGATATCCACGAAGAACGACGACGCCGCACGATCGAGCAAGTCGCGCGTCATTGCGGGTTCCACGCTCATGTAGCGAGCAATATCAAGAATCTGGTCGCACAAATCGCGCGGATGGGAGGCGCGCAACTTGCGATTGTTCTTGATGTAGTACTCCTGCAGAAGGTAGGCCAGGTCATCCTCGGAGTACGCCACCCCTTTGGCAGCGGTGACGCGCCGGAATATCTCGCGATACTCTTCAAAGGTCGGGTCGCCAATGTGTATCTTGTGCCGCAGCCTGCGCAGAAACGCCTCGTCGACCAAGTCCTTGGGCGGCAGGTTGGTGGAGAAGACGACCATGACATCGAAAGGGATTTCGATCTTCTGCCCGGTATGCAGGGTCAGATAGTCGATGCGATTCTCGAGCGGGATGATCCAGCGGTTGAGAAGGTCGCGCGGGCGCACTTGCTGGCGGCCGAAGTCGTCGATCAACAGGATGCCGCCATTGGCCTTAGCCTGGAAGGGCGCCTCGTAGTAGCGCAAGACGTCATTGAACACGAGATCCAGCCCGGCCAGTGTGAGCTCCCCGCCCACCATGATAAACGGACGGCGGATGCGGATCCAGCGCGGGTCGCGTCGCAGGCCGCGCGCCGGCTGGCCGCCCCCACCGGACACCATGTCCTCATCCGGCGCAAGTGAGTGATTTACCGAGTCGTACAACTTAACAACGTGCCCTTCGATGTCGAGCGCGTAGGGGATGTACATATCCTCGCGCAGGATGGTTTCGCCGATCGCTCGCGCGATAGTGGTCTTGCCGTTGCCCGGAGGACCATAGAGGAATATCGAGGTGCCCGAGTTGACCGCCGGCCCGATGCGCGCCATGGTGCGGTCGCTGAGAACCAGCGCGGTCAGGGCCTGGCGCATGGTCCGCGGGTGGAAGGTGGACCGTCCGCGCGCCTGCTTGCGGATGGCAGCGTTGTAATCGGCTACGGGCACCGGCGCCGGTCCCGCGTACTGGCTGCGGTCGAGCGCCTCGCGCGCTCGCAACATGCCCATCCCCGTGATCGCATACTGATAAGCGCCCTCGCCGATACCCACTTGCGACTTGACCTCGATCAGCTTTTCGCGCTTGAGCGCCTCCAGGATTTGATCGCCCACGCCAGTAAATGGAAGGCACATCAACTCCGCCACGCGGAAGCCGGTGAGGTAACCCTGAAAATAGAGAATCTTTAGCGCCAAGTCCTGGAGCCAGAGCGCGGAGAGGCCAGTATCTTCGATTCGGGTAATAGGCGCGGGGACGAAGCGGCCGACGGTTATCGCAGCGTCTGAGGGGCGGGCAATTGCACTCGAGGAGACGGCCACCAAGCACCTCCAACGTGCGTCCGGTTTGCGGTTCGCCGGCAGCGTTGGCGAGCAGATTATAGCACGGGCCGTTTGCCTGGGTTGTGGGGGCCGGGTATACTCGCCCCATGCAACTCAGCGTCGTCATCCCCGTCTATAACGAGAAGAACACGCTGCGTGAAATCCTGCGCCGGGTCCAGGCCACGGGTCTGGCCGGCGAGATCCTCATCGTCGACGACGGATCGACCGACGGCACGCGCCAGGTTCTCGCGGACATGCCCCCGCAACCCGGCCTGCGGGTGATCCTCCACCCGCGCAACATGGGCAAAGGGTCCGCGGTCCGCACCGGGATCCAGAACGCATCTGGCCAGATCATCTTAATCCAAGACGCCGACCTCGAATACAACCCCCGCGACTACCCGATGCTGCTCAAGCCGATCGAGGACGGGGTGGCAGATGTTGTCTACGGCTCACGCTTCCTGGGCGCACCGCGGCGCGTGACGATGTTCTGGCACATGCTGGCCAACCAACTCCTCACCCTGGCCACCAACCTGCTCTACAATAGCATCCTCTCGGATATGGAGACCGGTTACAAGGTCTTTCGCGCGCCTCTCATCCAAAGCATCCGGCTGCGTGCCAACCGCTTCGACTTCGAACCGGAAATCACGGCCAAGCTGCTCAAACGCCGGGCGCGCATCTTCGAGGTGCCGATCTCATTCAACCCGCGCGAATACAACGAAGGCAAGAAAATCAAGCTGAGCGATGCCTTCGCGGCCGTGTGGGCGCTGCTCAAGTATCGCTTCGTCGACTAGCTGCCGTGCTCGCCGCGCTGTCATGCCGGCGCGAGATCGAGGATGTTCAGTTCGTCGCGCTTCTCCCCCCTGTACTCATTGACCGTCAATTGAAAAGCCGCGTCCACTCGCGGAGGTAACCCGTCGGCCGCCTCGCCCCAACGGAAGGCAATTGCATTCATCCGCCGGCCGCCTTGCTCGAGCCATAGCTTGAGATGGCTGCCATCGCTGCCCACCCGCCGTTTGTCGCGGACCGTCAGCCCGCGCGCCACGAAGACCGGAGTCGGATTGCTCATTCCACACGGCTCAAGCGCCGGCAGCACATCATTCAGACCCACCAGGTCCGCCAGCCTCACCTCGGCATCGACCGCCAGGCTGGGTTGGAGTACAACTTCCGACAACTCGGCGCGCGCCAACGCCTCAAGCCGGCGGCCAAGCTCGGCAAGATTCCGCGAGGCGACGGTGAAACCCGCGGCGGCAGCATGCCCGCCGTGCCGGACGAGCAGGTCGCGGCAGGAGTCCAGCGCCCGCGTGATGTGGAACTCCGGGATGCTGCGCGCCGAACCGCGCGCCTCGTCGCCCTCGAGCGCGACAACGGCCGACGGACGGTAGAACTCCTCCGTGAGGCGGGAGGCCGCCAAGCCGATAATCCCTGGGCTGAAGCTGGAATCCATGGCCAGCAGAAAGAAGGGCAGGCCCTCCGGCAGGTCCGCAGCAGCTTGCTGCAGCACTTTCTCACGCGCTTGTTCGTACGTGGCGCGCGTTTGGTCCTGCCGCTCGAGATTCCAGACGT